>JBEVKA010000183.1:0-10550 GCA_040509855.1 Steroidobacter sp. | reverse complement strand
GTTTCATTCCTTCGCCGGGCCCGGTGAAGCTGTTCCATGCGCCAGGCGGCCCGGGCATTCGCGTCGACAGCCATCTGTACAGCGGTTACACCGTGCCGCCGTACTACGATTCGATGATCGGCAAGATCATCGCGTATGGCGAAGATCGCGACACCGCGATCGCGCGCATGAAGAACGCGCTGTCGGAGATGGTGATCGAAGGCATCAAGACCAACATTCCACTGCACCAGGAAATCTTCAATCACGCCGCCTTCAAGGCCGGCGGCCTGGACATCCACTATCTCGAGCGCAGGCTCGGCATCAAATAAGAAAGTGGTTGGCGGTTGGCGGTTGGCGATTAAAGAGCCGCTGCTGGTCTGACTAACCCCCAACCGCCAACCGCCATGCCCTTCCTACAGCTCATCCTGCCCATCGGCGCAGCCGATCCTGCGCCGTATGAGGATGCGCTGCTCGCGGCCGGCGCCTCTTCCATCACCCTCGAAGACGAGGGTGATGATCCCGTGCTCGAACCGCTGCCCGGAACGACGCCGCTGTGGCCACGCGTGCGGTTGAAGGCGCTGTTCGATGGTGATGTCGATCCCGTGCCGCTGTTGCAATCGCTGAACGAGGAACTCGGCAGCGAGTTGAGCCCACCGCTGGACGACGCACGTTTCGAGAAGCTCGCGGATCGCGCATGGGAGCGCGAGTGGCTCAAGGACTTCAAGCCCATGCGTTTCGGCAACCGCCTGTGGATTTGCCCCGGCGGGCAACGCCCCAGCGCCGAGCTGCTCGACTCGAGTGCGGTCCTGATCGAACTCGATCCCGGCCTCGCCTTCGGCACAGGCACGCATCCCACGACTGCTTTGTGCCTGGAATGGCTGGATAACGCGCCGGTGACGGGTAAACGCGCGATCGACTACGGCTGCGGTTCAGGAATTCTCGCAATCGCTGCTGCAAAGTTGGGCGCGGCCGCGGTGAGCGCGGTCGATATCGATCCACAAGCGTTGCTCGCCACTCGTGACAATGCTGAACGCAATAACGTCGCCGCGCTCATCACGCCACAACTGGTCGAGGCCGCGAGCCTCGCTCCGGCAGAGATCTTGCTTGCGAACATCCTGGCCGGCCCGCTGGAGAGCCTGGCGCCGACGTTTGCCACGCTGGTGCGCACCGGCGGGCAGCTGGTGCTGTCGGGCATTCTCAGAGAACAAGCTGAAGCGGTGGCAACCCGATATGCGCCGTGGTTTGATATCGCTCCAGCCGTCGTCCGTGACGATTGGGCGCGCCTCGACGGCGTGCGTCGCCCGACCTCACCGCCCTAACTTTTGCTGATCGTTCTTTGATCCGAGCATGCTGACTCAGTGTCCCAGCTGCCAGACGACGTTCCGCGTCACGAGCGAGATCCTGCGCGTTGCGTACGGTCAAGTGCGTTGCGGCCGCTGCCAGACTCAGTTCGACGCCACCGAGCGCCTGATCGAGGAAGCCGACGACGGCGGCATCGAGAGCGGGCGTTACATGCGTCAGCCTCGGCAAATCACTCCGCCGCCGCCTTTGCCCGGCCAGATCGACGTCGACGAGCCGATCGAACACGAGGACATCACGCTCGAAGGCCGTCACATCGAGATCAGCGGCGTGTACCCCGCGATCGACGAAACCGGCCAGGGCGAAGCGCAGGTGCGCGAGGAAGTCGTCGAGGACTGGGTCGATATCGATGAGGACGAAGCCACCGTCGACGTCGAGCCCGAAATCGTCGACATGCGGGGGTATTCGGAAGTCACCGACGAGGAGCAGGACGAAGACCTGCGTCAGCCCGACGCCGAAGTGACTTACGAGGACGAAGACGAGGACCTGCGTCGCGCAGCCGAAGAGCTCCAGGCGGAAAGCCAGGCGCGAGCAGCGCAAGCGCGTCAGTGGGCAGCGCCGGCGCCCACCAGAAATTTCACCAGCACTCGTACCACGCGTCGCGCGCCAGCGCAGGAAGTCGAAGCGGACGATGACGCGAATGAGCTCGACTTCACTCCATCCCAACGGCGGCGTCAGCAAGCCGCGGGTGTCTGGAGCGTGCTTGCTCTGCCGCTGATGCTCCTGTTGATAGTGCAAGTGGTGCATAACTATCGCGCGACCCTGGCGCGTCATCCAACTATCGGCGCGCCGCTGCAGAGTCTTTATTCGACCTTGGGTTTGACGCTGCGACCGGATTGGAACCTGCACGCGTACGAAGTCCAGCAATGGGGCGTGGTGTCCGATCCCGCCTCGCCCGGCACGTTGAAGGTGCGCGCCAGCGTGAAAAATCTAGCCGACTTCGCACAGCCCTATCCCTTACTAAAGTTGGTATTGGAAGATCGCTGGGGCGAACAGGTACGCGCGCGCGAATTCGATCCGTCGGAATATCTCGATCCGACCACGACATCTGAGCGCATGCTCGCCCCGTCGCAACAAACGGGCGCCACCATCGCAATCGTCGATCCGGGTCCGGACGCCGAAGGCTTTCGTTTCGACGTATGCTTACGCGGCGCGCGTGGTCCCGTCTGCGCGGCGGATGTGCCCGGAACGAAGTGATGCAAATCGGACCTTACAAACTGGTCAACAATCTCGCGCTCGCGCCCATGGCGGGCGTGACCGATTTGCCATTCAGACTGTTGTGCCGGCGCATGGGTGCGGGCCTCGCCGCTGGAGAAATGCTGACTTCCGATGTGCGTTTATGGCACACCGAGAAGTCGCGGCGGCGCATGGATCACAGCGGTGAACCCGAGCCGCGCGTAGTGCAGATCGCCGGCGGCGATCCGGCGATGATGGCGGAGGCCGCACGACGTAACGTCGACGCCGGCGCGCAGATCATCGACATCAACATGGGTTGTCCGGCAAAAAAAGTTTGCAATAAGGCGGCCGGCTCGGCGTTGCTGAAGGACGAGCCGCTGGTGCGACAGATACTCGAGGCGGTTGTCAAGGCGGTCGATGTGCCAGTGACATTAAAAACGCGCACCGGTTGGAATACCGACAATCGCAACGGCCTCACTGTCGCGCGCATGGCTGAATCCATCGGCGTGCAGGCGCTGGCCATTCATGGACGCACACGCGCTTGTATGTATGAAGGAAATGCGGAATACGACACCATCGCCGCCATCAAGCAAAGTGTCTCGATTCCGATTTTCGCCAATGGCGACATCGACTCAGGCGTCAAAGCGAAGCTCGTACTTGAACAGACGGGCGTAGATGGCTTGATGATCGGGCGCAGCGCACAAGGTCAGCCGTGGATCTTCAAAGAAATTATTGCCGCTCTCCGCGGCGATGCCTTCGATGAGCCTTCCATCGCAGAAGTCCGTGATATCATGCTCGCTCATTTGCGCGATCTGCATACTTTCTATGGGGAAGAGGCGGGAGTCCGGGTCGCGCGCAAGCACATTGATTGGTATGCGAAGAGTCGCGCGTCTGCGCCGGCTTTACGTCAAGCCGTGATGCAGGCGACCGACGCGTCGATACAAATCGAACGCGTGCAGGCTTATTTCGACGCGCTCACAGAAGCGCCGGAACAGGTTCTGTCGAGCGCAGCCTGACAATACGGCCGACACCGCATGACTGAAGGGTCACGCAGTGAATGAATTTTTGATTGCTGAAGAGTTTGGCGGAGAGCCCATGGCCCCGAGAAAAAAAACCAGAGCTCGCCGAGAGCCGCTGGCACGTCCCACGACGCGGGCGATGCCCCTGCGAACGATGACGGCCGAGGCGCTCGATTCTTATTTCGCAACGCTGAACGGCCACAAGCCCGGCCAGTTGTACGATCTGGTATTACGGGAAGTGGAAGAGCCGCTGTTCAAGGCGGTGCTCGACTATGCCGAAGGCAACCAGAGCCGCGCCGCCGATATTCTCGGCATCAATCGCGGCACGCTGCGCAAGAAATTGAAGACCTACGGCCTGTCGAATTGATTGTCGCTGCCGGATTGTGCCAGTCCGCGCAGTTGTTTGATTCGCGACTCTAGAGATCGTCACCACTCATGTCCTCGCCTATTGCCGTTCGCCGCGCGCTGCTCAGTGTTTCCAATAAAGACGGCCTGGTGGAATTCGCGCAGGCATTACAACGTCGCGGCGTAGCGATTCTGTCCACGGGCGGCACTGCCAGCCTGCTGGAAAAGAACGGCGTCGCGGTCACACAGGTTTCTGCGCACACCGGCTTTCCGGAAATCATGGATGGTCGCGTCAAGACGCTGCATCCGAAGATTCATGGCGGACTGCTCGGCCGGCGCGGCACCGATGATGAAGTCATGCGTGTCCACGGCATCGAACCCATCGATCTGGTGGTGGTGAATCTATATCCGTTCGCGGCCACCATCGCGAAACCCGACTGCACCTACGAAGATGCCATCGAGAACATCGATATCGGCGGGCCGGCCATGGTGCGCGCGTCGGCGAAGAATCACGATCGCGTCACCGTGATTGTCGATCCGCTCGACTACGTCACAGTGATCGACGAGCTGGCCAGCTCGAACGGCGCGGTTTCGGAACAAACACGCAAGCGTCTGGCGGCCAAAGCGTTCGCGCACACCGCGAGTTACGACTCAGCGGTCGCCAGTTATCTCACCCGCGTGACTCAGCCTGCGCAGGGCACGAAAGAGGAATATCCCGAATCGCTGTCGCTGCACTTCCGCAAGCGCATGGATCTGCGCTACGGCGAGAATCCGCACCAGACTGCGGCGTTCTATGCAGTCGCGGACACCCCGGGCGCCAGCATCGGTACGGCGAAACAGTTGCAGGGCAAGACCCTGTCTTATAACAACATCGCCGACGGCGACACTGCATTCGAGTGCGTGCGACAGTTCGAAGAGCCCGCGTGTGTGATCGTGAAACATGCAAATCCTTGCGGCGTCTCCGTCGCCGGAGACACGCTGGCTGCTTACGAACGTGCCTATCGCACCGATCCGACGTCGGCGTTCGGCGGCATCATTGCATTCAACCGACCGCTCACCGCGAATACGGCGCGAGCCATCGTCGAGCGCCAGTTCGTCGAATTAATCATCGCGCCGGAAATCGATGCCGAGGCGCTGGAAATTTGCGCGCGTAAAGAGAACGTGCGTGTGCTGGTAACGGGCGGACTCGCGCCCGCCGGCATTCAACATGAATACCGTAGCGTGAATGGCGGCTTGCTCGCGCAGACTCGCGATGAAGGTCGCATCGCGAAGAGTGATTTGCGTGTCGTCACCAAACTCGTGCCCACGGACGAGCAGTTCGAAGACCTGCTGTTCGCGTGGCGAGTGTGCAAGTTCGTCAAGTCGAATGCCATTGTGTACGTGAAGGAACGCATGACGATCGGCGTCGGCGCGGGACAAATGAGCCGCGTCGTTTCCAGCCGGATCGCGGCCATGAAGGCGAAGGACGAGAACCTGACGGTCGCGGGTGCCGTGATGGCCTCCGACGCTTTCTTCCCCTTCCGGGACGGCCTCGACGTCGCTGCCGAACTCGGCATCAAAGCGGTGATCCAACCTGGCGGCTCGATGCGAGACAACGAAGTGATCGCCGCCGCCAACGAACACGGCATGGCGATGGTGCTGACTGGCATGCGGCACTTCAGGCACTGAAGCGGTTAGCGGTTAGGGGTTGGTTAAGAAAGATGCGTGTTCTCATTTTGGGATCGGGTGGTAGGGAGCACGCCTTCGCGTGGAAAGTTGCAAACACGCCGCGCATCAGCACCGTGTTCGTCGCGCCGGGCAACGCAGGCACCGCGCTCGAATCCGGCGTGCGTAACGTCGACATCGCGGCAGACGACGTCGACGCGCTGGTCGAATTCGCCAAACGCGAAAAGATCGATCTCACCATCGTCGGCCCGGAAGCCCCGCTGGTCATCGGCATCGTCGATGCGTTCGAAGCGGCCGGCCTGCGTTGTTTCGGTCCTCGCAAGCTCGCGGCGCGCCTGGAAGGCTCGAAAGCCTTCACGAAAGAATTCCTGCGTCGTCACAAGATTCCCACCGCCGCCTACGCGACGTTCACCAAAGCGAACTTCGATCCGGCGTGGGTGCGCGCACAACGTGCGCCGCTGGTTGTGAAAGCGGACGGTCTCGCCGCCGGCAAAGGCGTCGTCATCTGCGCGACGACCGATGAAGCCATCGCGAGCGCGCAGGCAATGTTTAGTGGCCAGTTCGGCGCAGCCGGCGATACCGTCGTGATCGAGGAATTCCTCGAAGGCGAAGAAGCCAGCTTCATCGCCATCGTCAGCGGCAAGGACATTCTGCCGCTCGCGACTTCACAGGATCACAAGCGTCGTGACGATGGCGATCGCGGCCCGAACACTGGCGGCATGGGCGCGTACTCACCAGCGCCTGTGGTCACCGATGAAATGCACGAGCGCATCATGCGCGAAGTGATGCGCCCTACTGCACAGGGCTTGATCTCCGATGGCACGCCGTACGTCGGTTTCCTGTATGCAGGAATAATGATCGCGCCGGACGGCACACCGAACGTGCTCGAATTCAATTGCCGCTTTGGCGATCCGGAGACGCAACCCATCCTGTCGCGACTTCGATCCGATCTCACCATGCTGTGTGAGGCCGCTTTGGATGGTCGGCTCGCGCAGGTCAAAGCCGAGTGGGATCCACGCGCCGCGCTCGGTGTCGTGCTTGCCGCGGGTGGTTATCCGGACTCGGTGCGTAAGGGCGATGAGATTCATGGCCTCGACGCCGCCGCCAACCTGCCAGGCAAAGTGTTTCATGCCGGCACGGCATTGAACGATGGCAAGATCATTACCAACGGCGGTCGAGTACTGTGCGCCGTCGGCCTGGGCGCGACAGTGAGCGAGGCGCAGCGCGCCGCTTATGCGCTGTGCGACAAGATTCGTTGGGAAGGCGTGCAATACCGCCGAGACATCGGCTACCGCGCGGTGGCGCGCGAAAAGAAATGATCGCTATTCGCTCGCAGGTGGCTCAGCCTGCGGCGTGATCTCGATGACACTGCGTTCGCCTATCTCCGGATCGGGCAGCGCTTCCAATATCACTTGCACGTGCTCGTGATCCGACACCGGAAAATCACGCGTAACTCGCTCGGCAAACGTTTTGGTCTGCCCAAGCTGATCGAGTTCAGCGCGTGGAATGGTGATCCAGATTCCAGTCGGATCGCTGGCTAACTGCCACCCACCACGATCGGCGCTGAGCTGCGACGGCCGGACGCCGACCCTCACCGCGTGATTCTTGGGCAACAGGACGATCAGATCGACGGAGCGGCCCGACGTCAGCGTCGCAAGCTCGGTACGACTGATCTGGCAGAACAGCGCCTGGCCCGAGAAGCGAACGTCCACGTCAATCGTCGTCGACGATGATGACGGCGGCGCTGCTGCGCTCGCCGAGCGACACACCTTCGTCGCTGACTTGCAGCTCCACCAGGAACAGCTCGGTGCTTTCCTTGACCGCGTCCTGCACCAGCGGGATGGTGATGGTGAACTCACGCACGCCGGCTGGAATGCGCTCCGTGCCCGGGCCGATGCCAGCGAAGTCGGAGCCGGCTTCCGCCGAGTTGGGCCGTAGATTCCAAGTGAAAGAAACTTCGCGGCGCGTGGATCCGGTGCGGCGAATCTGCAGACGAACGTAGCCCTCGCCTTCAGTCGTGACGTAACTGTCTTTCTCGAACTCGATGGTCACCGGGCGCGCCGGTGCGGCGGAGGCAGGCACAGCAGGCGCCGGGCTCGACTGCACTCGCTGACCGTTCTGCGCGCGCGAATTCGTTTGTGGAGACTCGACCTGATTTCGCCCCGACGATTGCGATGATCGTTCCACCTGCGGCGACGGTTGCGGAGACTGTGTTACTTGCGGCTGAGCGCCCGCGGGCTCGGCCGCCGGCGTCTGGATCTTTGCCTGTGGCAATGTTTCGGTCGAAATCTGTTCGCTCGGCAATGACTCGTTGGTCGAGGCGGATCGACCCGCGGCCTCGCCCTGCGATTCACGATCGGCAAACGGCGGTGAAATCGGCAGCACGCCGTTCAGGTCCTTCGGCAGCATTCCGTTTTGCCACACGAAGTAACCACCGCCCACCAGCAGTAACAACACCGTGACGAGCAACGCCGCGCGACCGCGCGAGCCCGACGATTGCGAAATGATGATCTCTTCCGGAATGCCCAATCGACCCGACGTATCGCCGCAACCCAGGCCTGAGAGCAGCTCGACGATATCGATGCGACGCTCGCCGCGAGTCCACATCAACGCGCGCTGTAACGCCTGCTGTTGTTTGCCGCCGAGCCCGGGAATCTTCTGCGGCGGACGACCATGCGCACGCGCGAGCGGTGCCGAACGTCCACCGAAGGGATGCTTGCCGGACAGCATCTCGTAAGCGATACAAGCCAGGCTGTAAACGTCGTCGCTCGGATGCGGCTCGCTGCCGTTCACGCGCTCGACGCTCGCATACGCCGGCGCCGTCGTGGGCACATCATGCAACCCAGGAGCGGTGTGCAGATCCAACGGGCGCTCACGTGCAAACCCGAAGTCGAGCACGCGAACTTCGCCCGCCGTCGTAATCATGATGTTGCGAGGTTTGACGTCGGCGTGAATCACCCCTCGCTGGTGAGCATGCGCGAGCGCCGCTCCAACGCTGCTGATGATGCCGAGCGCGTAGTGACGCGCCATCGGCTTGCCATCGAGCCGCTTCAAAATGTCCGCGAGCAGCTCGCCTTCGAGCAGCTCCATGACGATGAAATAAACATTGCCGTCGCGATCCAGGTCGAACACGCTGACCACGTTGGGATGCGACAGCGACTGCGCCTGATGAAACTCGCGCTCCAGCTGCGCCAGCTCGTCGGCGCGCTCTTGATAGTTGAGCTTGAGCACTTTGACGGCGACACAGCGCGACGCCGGATCGAGGTGCGCGCGATGACGATCGACAGCCTTGTATACGGTGCCGGTGCTGCCGCGACCCAGAATAGATATCAGCTCGTAGCGATCGCGCAGGATGTCGCTCGATACGCCGACGGGCGCGATCGAAGCGGCCGGACGCGACGGGCGTTCGCGCATCGGCGCCTGCGCTCGAATCTCCGGCGCTGGCGATTCCGCGCCACGCTCGATCTCACGTTCGATCTTGGGTTCACGCACCGGTGCGACCACCACCGGCTCTTGTTCGTGCAACTTGAGTGGCGGCGGTGGACGCGTCGCCGGTTCTTCGTACTCACGACGCAGCAGCGTCGGATCGACGAACGCAGGTTCGGAATTGATGGTCGCGGGATCGCGCTCGGCGATCAGCTTGCGCCAGCGCGAACCGGTGGTATCGATGGTGGCGTCAGCGGCATCCACGTTCTGGCCGGTGTCCGCCTTGGTTTCGGTCTGGTTGGCGACACCGAATACCAGCTGAGCGATGTCCGTCTTCAACGACCGCGCCAGCGCGACGTCGATGCGGCCGCGGCGCTGATATTGATCGAGCAGCGCCAACGCATCCCACGGCGCTTCCAGATTGCTACGGCAAACGGACAGGAATTGGGCTTGCATATCGGCGCGGTCGCACCGGCCGGCGATGTAATCGTCCAGCCAGCTGGCAAGCACCGCCCGCGCGTTCTCGCCTTGCTCCCCCAGGTCCTTGTCGATCGACAGGCTCATCACCGTTTACAGTTCGTCGCCCAGTTCGTACAGGTTCAGTGTGCCCTACGCTTCGAGTGCAATCTTTCGGCCGAATTGCCGGGCAAGCTGAACGCGGGCGTATTGCCCGCTATGTTCACATGCCTGGAATGGCGGTCGCCCCCGCACTCGTCAGGGGTTTTTCCATCCGGTAATCGTCCATTACGAAGCCGCCGCCAATGTCCATCACCAGATCTGCGGCAATCCGGAAACCCAGCCGCTGATAAGCCTGCACGGCCGGATTGCCTTTATTGACGGTCAGCCACAATAGCGAGAGCCCGCGCCGCCGGGCGAGCCCCTCAATGAACTCCATGCATCCGCGGCCGGTTCCCGAGCCCCGGGCGCTTTTCTGCAGGTAGAACTTGCTCAAAAACAAGGCTCCATCGGCCTGCTCCTGCACGGCGCAGTAGCCCACGTCCTGCGCCCCTTTGCCGGGCGTATCCTCCCGCCGCACCAGGAAGTATTCGTAGCCATGGTCAATTTGGGATTGCATGGCTGCGACGTTCTGGAACTTGGCGACCATGTAATCGACCTGTGCCCGACCGATGAGCGGTACGTAGTATTCGTACCAGATCTCGTGCGCGAGTTCCGCGACTGTAGCGAGCTGTTCGGCGGTCCGAACCGGGATGAACTGCAGGGTGGGTGACATCCGCACAAAAATACGCGGCGGCCGCCGCAGTGACCAGTGAAAAAAGTGAGTCCGGGCCGGCAACCGCTCCTGCATTGCCGACATTTCCGGCCTAAATCGCCGCGGCGGACATTTCGGATGTGAGTGGCCCTATCCAAGCTCGTCCCGGAGCCGTTTTTCGTCCAAAGCCCCACACCACTTGGCCACCACCAGGGTCGCAACGCCATTGCCGACCAGATTGGTCAACGCGCGCGCCTCGGACATGAACCGGTCGATTCCCAGGATCAGCGCCAGCGCCGTGACGGGCAATGTGCCGAGCGCCGACAGCGTGGCCGCGAGCACGATGAAGCCGCTGCCGGTCACGCCTGCTG
>JBEVKA010000182.1:0-16584 GCA_040509855.1 Steroidobacter sp. | reverse complement strand
AGCGGGGGTCGTTTTTTTAATGGGGGTGGACCGGGGTCGCCCCGGGCGCCCCCAACGCCGCCAGCACCAAGCTGGCGGACGCGCGCAAGTCCGTCGCCATCACAGGTGCTGCCGTCAATCGCGGCACGCCATGAATGATGGCCGTGTTGCCTTCGATGCGAATGTCCGCGCCGAGGCGACGCATCTCCAACATGTGCATGAAGCGGTTCTCGAAAATCGTTTCGGTCACCGCGGCGACGCCTTCCGCGACCGTGTTGAGCGCGGCGAACTGCGCCTGCATGTCAGTTGGGAACGCGGGATAAGGCGCCGTGCGAATGTTCACTGCCTTGGGACGACGCCCACGCATGTCGAGATCGATCCACGAATCGCCCGTCTCGATGGTGGCGCCTGCTTCGCGCAGCTTCAGCAACACCGCATCGAGGTGATCCGGCCGCGTGCCTTTGATATGCACTCGACCACCGGTGATAGCCCCAGCCACCAGATATGTGCCAGCCTCGATACGATCGGGCAGCACGTCGTAATGCGCGCCGGTCAGTTTCTTCACACCCTGCACGACGATGCGATCGGTGCCGGCGCCGCTGATCTTCGCGCCCATCGCGATGAGGAAATTCGCGAGGTCCACGACCTCCGGTTCACGCGCCGCGTTTTCGATGATGGTCTCGCCTTCCGCGAGCGTGGCAGCCATCAGCAAATTCTCGGTGCCCGTAACCGTCACCGTCTCCAGCACCAGCCGCGTGCCGACCAGACGATCCGCCTTGGCGCGAATGTATCCATTCTCGATCTGGATATCCGCGCCCATGGCCTGCAATCCGGCGACATGGATGTTCACCGGCCTCGCGCCGATGGCACAGCCGCCAGGCAATGAAACATCGGCCTTGCCGAAGCGCGCCAGCAGCGGCCCGAGCACGACGATCGACGCGCGCATGGTGCGGACCAGTTCGTAAGGAGCGACGAAATCGCTGGTGGTCGACGCATCGACCTCGACTCGCATGCGATCGTCGATGGTGACGCTCACGCCCATGCGACCGAGCAGCTCGATCATGGTGGTGACGTCCTGCAGGTGAGGCACGTTGCCCACCGACACCGGTCCATCCGCAAGCAGGGTGGCCGCGAGAATCGGGAGCGCCGCGTTCTTGGCGCCCGAAATGCGCACTTCGCCCTTCAGCGGCGTGCCGCCGTTGATCTGCAATTTATCCATGAATTACTTCTGTGCGGAGGGCGCCATTTCTGATGGAGAGTGAGCCTGGATGCTGAGCGCGTGAATCTCACGACCCATCAGCGCACCCAGCGTCGCGTACACCAGCTGATGACGCTGGATCATGCGCTTGCCTTCGAACTGCGGAGCGACGATGAGCGCTTCGAAATGCGTGTCGTCGTCGGAATCCACGCGCACCTGCGCGCCGGGCAATCCGTTTTGAATCAGCGTTTGAACCTCGGCGGCATTCATGGGTGGCAATCGATCCGGGCCTGAAAGAGGCGGCATCTTAGCCGATCCCTGCCCGGCGTAGCGGTGACGAATTGTGGCAATCCTAAACACGCTCGCCCGCTCATTCGAGCGCCACTCGAAAGTCTTTCGTGACAAGGAAATAAACCTGTTATGCGAGACGTCGCGTTATCATTCAGCCATGCGAGCAACCCTACCAAGTGTGCCGACCGTATCGTTGCAGCGGGCCGACGCGTGGCGCTGAAGGCTGAACAACTGCTGGCGCGCGGCCGGCGCGTGCTCGCTACCGAAGTCGCTGCGGTGCAAGCCCTGGAAGATCGTCTCGACGACGAGTTCGTCGCGGCTTGCCAGCTGCTGCATGACTGTCGTGGCCGGGTCGTCGTCACCGGCATGGGCAAATCCGGTCACATCGGCAACAAGATCGCCGCGACCTTGGCGAGCACCGGCACGCCGGCTTTTTTCCTGCATCCGGCGGAAGCCAGCCACGGCGACATCGGCATGATTACCGCCGAAGACGTAGTCATCGCCATCTCCAATTCGGGCGAAACCGCCGAGCTCCTCACCATCCTGCCTGTCATCAAGCGCCTCGGCGTGCCGTTGATTGCGATGACAGGCAAGCGCCCATCGACGCTGGGCAAGGCCGCCACGGCCGTGCTCGATGTAAGCGTTCCGGAAGAAGCCTGCCCGCACAACCTGGCGCCCACCGCCAGCACCACCGCGACCCTGGCCATGGGCGACGCTCTGGCGGTGGCGGTCCTGGAAGCGCGCGGCTTTACCGAACAGGATTTCGCCCGTTCGCATCCGGGCGGCAGCCTGGGACGAAGGTTGCTGTTGCACGTCGAGGACGTGATGCGTACCGGCGAGCAACTGCCGATGGTCCGCGAGGACACTACCCTGCGCGACGGCCTGCTGGAGATCAGTCGCAAGGGTTTGGGGATGACCGCGGTCGTGGACGATGGGCAACACGTGCTCGGCATTTACACCGACGGCGATCTGCGTCGGGCGCTGGATCATCCGATCGATATCCAGTCGGTGCGGATGCGTGATGTGATGTCAGCCAATCCGAAAACGATTGCGCCACGAGTGCTCGCAGCGGAGGCTGTGCACTTGATGGACAAGTACCGCATCACGCAGTTGCTGGTGGTAGACGAGCGTAAAGTGCTGGTGGGCGCGCTCAACGTTCATGATCTGTTCCGCGCCGGGGTGATGTAATTCATGGAAACGCTCGTGGAACGCGCCAACGACATCCGGCTGCTGGTGCTGGATGTGGACGGCGTGCTCACGGACGGTCGGTTGTATTTCTCGGCGCGTGGCGAACAGACGAAGTGCTTTCACGTGCGCGACGGCGCGGGAATCAAGCAAGTGCTCAAAGCCGGTTTGCAGGTCGCAGTGATCTCCGGCCGCCAGTCCAAGGCGGTCGACAGGCGCATGAGCGAGCTGGGCGTGACGTGGATCCGGCAAGGCGTCGAGGACAAGGCCACGGCATTGCGCGAGTTGCTCGACATGTTGAATCTCACGCCGCAGGCGGTCGCGAGCGTAGGCGACGATGTGCCCGACCTGCCGTTGCTCGAAGTCGCGCGGCTCGCGGTTGCGGTTGCCGATGCGCACCCGAGCGTGAAGTCACAGGCGCACTACATCACGCAGTTGCCTGGCGGCCAGGGCGCGGTACGCGAAGTTTGTGACCTGATTCTCGAAACCCGACGGCTGGAAGTCAGTCGTAAGGTGCACGGATGAACTGGCGCTGGGTGTCATTGGCCGCCGCGCTCGCCGCCATCGTGATCGGCTACGGCGCGTTCATCGACAACGACAGCGCGCCGATGATGAGTCACGAGCTGCCCGAGCAGCCCGGTTATTATTTGAAGGACGCGGTCGTCCTGCGCACGCGCGAGGATGGCTCGCCCGGCATCGAGCTGATCGCGCGACGCGTCGAACAGAAATTGAACCGCCCGGCGAATGGCGAACCGCGCGGTGAAGCCATCACCCTGGAAGGTGTGCGAGTGAATTATTTCGGCACGACGGACTGGCAATGGGAGCTCACCGCGGCGAGCGGCGAGGTACCGCCAAATTCGCGCGTGGTGCACTTAGAAGGCGACGTCGAGTTGCGCTCGCTCGCGAGCACCTCACCCAACACCTTCCTGCGCACCGACGAACTGGCGATCGACACCGAGAAGAACCTGGCGTACAGCACGCGCTCGCCGGTAGCAGTGCGCTTCGGGCCGCACACGATGGTGGTGAAGAACCTGCGCGCCGACTTGAATCGCGAGAAGCTGCGGCTGGAGACCGTGAATGGCAAATTCGCTCCCGAGATCGGGAACGGACGTCGCACCCCCTGAGCAAAGCGCAATGTCCACCCCACAAATATCGACAAAGGGAATTTCAACCAAGCTATTGAGCGTCGCGCTGGCAGCGATGGCGCTGTTCGCGAGCCAGATCTCGGTCTCGGCGACCGCAACGGCGACCGATGGTGGTTACACCTGGAGCGCGGACATCCTCAATTCCGACTTCCGCAGCGACACGCTGGAGCTGTCGGGCAATGTGCGTGTCGCGCAAGGCCCGGCTTCGATCGAAGCGCAAAACGCGAAAGGACGTAACGTGCGCGCCGAGAGCAGTCGCTGGACGTTCGAGAAAGGCGTGCGCATTCGCACTGCCGAGGCCGACTTGCAGTCCAATCTCGCCACCGCGGCGATCGTCAACGGACAATTCGCCGATGCGCGCATCGAAGGCACGCCAGCGCGTTTCGAACAGGTCGGTGGCACCGCGAATCGCCAGGTGCGCGGCCGCGCTGGTGTGATCGAATATGACTTCGTCACCGGCGTGGTGAAACTCTCCAACCAGGTCTGGTTCAGCAACGGCAAGGACGAGTTTCGCGGCGACGTGGTGATCTACAACGTTCGCGACGAGCGCGTGCAGATCAATCCCGGCGGATCCTCGAATCGCGTACGCGGCATCATCCGTCCGCGCAATGGTGAGAAAGCTCGCCCTTCGGGTTCAGCCGGCGGCTCCGCGGCCATCGTCGAACCCACGTTCAACGACGATCCGCTCGAGGATCGCAAGGAAGAACGAGTGGCCACAGACGGCGGCGGCGCATGACCAGTCTGCTCTCGAGGGCGTCGAGAAGTTGCCTGCGTGTCGAAGGTCTCGCCAAGAAATATCGATCTCGGCAGGTGGTGAAGAGCCTGTCGCTGGAAGTATCGAGCGGCGAAGTGGTTGGCCTGCTCGGCCCGAACGGCGCCGGCAAAACGACCGCCTTCTACATGATCGTGGGACTGGTGCCGAACGACGCCGGCCGCATCCTCATCGACGATCAGGATATCTCCAAGCTGCCCGTGCATCGGCGCGCGCGCCTCGGCGTGGGCTACTTGCCGCAGGAAGCTTCGGTGTTCCGCAAGCTCTCGGTCGAGGACAACATCCGCGCGATCCTGGAAGTTCGTCCCGAGCTCAACCGCGACAAGCGCGACGAGCTGCTCGAATCGTTGCTCGACGAACTCCACATCGGCCATATCCGACAAAGCCTCGGGCAAGCCCTGTCCGGCGGCGAGCGGCGCCGAGTGGAAATCGCCCGGGCGCTGGCGGCCGAGCCCGCCTTCATGCTGCTCGACGAACCGTTTGCGGGCGTCGATCCGATCTCGGTGCTGGACATCCAGCGAATCATCCGCCACCTCAGCGCACGCAACATCGGCGTGCTGATAACCGATCATAACGTGCGGGAAACGCTAGGGATTTGCAGCCGAGCCTATATCGTCAGCGGGGGCGGCGTGATCGCCGAGGGGACTGCCGACGAGATCCTTGCAAACCAGCAGGTTCGTGAGGTGTACTTGGGTCAGGACTTCAAGCTGTAAACCGGCTGGAGCCTCCTCCGACGACATCCCGTGTGGTGCCCTTTGGGGTCACCCACGCGTCGGCCAAGTTGAAGTTCACAAGCGAGACGAATGCTCAAGCCCGCCCTGCAGCTCCGACTCGGCCAGCAGCTGACCATGACCCCGCAGCTGCAACAGGCCATCCGCCTTTTGCAGCTGCCCGTGCTCGAACTCCAGGCGCAGATCCGCGAAGCGCTCGAAAGCAACGTGATGCTCGAGGCCGAGGATGAGTCCGGCAGCCTCGAGACCAGCGAGGACGAAACCCCGTCGTTCGAATCGCCCGCGCCCACCTCTTCTTCGTCCTCCGACTCGACCAGCACGTCCAGCTCCGAGCAGAGCGAAGCCGCCGAGGCCGAGCAGCCGCTCGACATCGTCGAGGATCAGGACTGGAGCGACTCGCAAAGCACCGGCCCGTCGGAAACGCCGTGGTCGGGCGATGACGATCATTCGCAAGATTTCTCCGACGCGCGCGGCGAGACCCTGCAGGAACATCTGACCTGGCAGCTGGAGATGTCGCGACTCAACGAGCGCGACATGCGCATCGGCGCGGCGCTGATCGACGCCATCAACGACGACGGTTATGTCATCGAGCCGCTCGATGAGATCGCGCGCAACCTGCAACCCGAGATCGTCGCGACCGTCGCCGAAGTCGAGCGCGTGCTCACGCATGTGCAGGCGATGGATCCCGCCGGCGTCGGCGCGCGCTCCGTCAGCGAATGCATCGAACTGCAGCTGCGGCAGCTGGACCCGGAAACGCCGGGCCGAGAAACCGCGATCGCAATCGCCGCCAGCTATCTCGATCAAGTCGCCGAACAACAGTACGCGCTGCTTCGTCGCCAGCTGCGCGTCACCGAAGAGGAAATGGAAAACGCGCTCGTGCTGGTGCGCGCGTGCCAGCCTCGGCCCGGGTCGAGCGTGCATTCGGTGCCCGCCGAGTACATCGTCCCCGATGTGTTCGTTCGTCGCACCGAGCGCGGCTGGGCGGTCGAGATCAATCCCGCCAGCCTGCCGCGCATTCGCGTGAATCAAAGTTACGCAGGTTTAATTGGCCGCTCCGCCGACCATGCCATGCTGAGAACCCAGCTGCAGGAAGCGCGCTGGTTGATTCGCAGCCTGGAGATCCGCAACGAGACGCTGCTGAAAGTGGCTCGTTGCATCGTGCAACGGCAGTCGGCATTCCTGGAGCACGGCGACGAGTTCATGCAACCCATGATCCTCAAGGACGTGGCCGAGGCCGTGCAGATGCACGAGTCGACCATTTCGCGCGTCACCACCAACAAGTACATGCACACGCATCGTGGCGTGTTCGAGTTTCGTTATTTCTTTTCCAGCCACGTGGCCGCCAGCGACGGCACCGAGATGTCCTCCACGGCCATCCGCGCCAAGATTCGCAAGCTGGTGGCGGCGGAGGAGCCGGACAAGCCGCTCTCTGACAGCCGCATCGCCGATATTCTGTCGCGTGAGGGTGTGCTGGTCGCGCGGCGCACGGTCGCTAAATACCGTGAAGCGCTAGGTATACCTCCGTCCAGCGAACGTAAGAGAGTTTCGGTGAGATAGAGATCGTCACATACAACGGTTCCGTCCCGCTCCATCACAGGAGGCTTCCATGCAACTGAACGTCACCGGTCACCATGTCGATGTCACTACTTCCATGAAGGGTTACGTCGAAAAGAAGCTGGACCGCATCGTCCGCCACTCCGACCACATCATTGACGTTCACTGCATCCTTACCGTCGAAAAGCTACGCCATAAAGCCGAGGCCACCGTGTTGTTGAACGGCGCGACCGTGTACGCCGATGCCGTCGAAATGAACATGTACGCCGCCATCGATGCGCTGGCCGACAAACTCGATCGCCGCGTCAAGAAGCACAAGGAAAAGCTCTCGGACCATCACGCGTTCGAGGTGCAGAAAACTCGTCCGTCCTGACCAGCCCGCGCCGACGCGCGCGGCTGATTTGACAGTTCGCGGCCCTTGCAACGCCTGTCACGTTGATAAGGGCCGCGGGCATTGACGCATCCTTACGAAGGATCGTTGCCGCCGCCGCGCCGCTCGCTGTAGTCTTCGGGGCCGCAGCGTGCATCCACCTATCAGCAATCGTTCGCAGCCATGCGTCTCGTCATCGTCAGCGGTCTGTCCGGATCCGGTAAAAGCGTGGCGCTGCACATGCTCGAGGATCTCGACTACTACTGCGTGGACAATATCCCCGCAGGCCTGTTGCCGATGTTCATCTCACACACGGTGCGCACCAACGAATCCACCTACGGATACACGGCGGTAGGCGTCGATGCGCGCAATCGGCCGGCGGAGATCGCGTCGGTGCCCAAGCTGGTCGCGGAACTGAAGCGCAGCGGCGTAGCGTGCGAAGTACTATTCCTCCGCGCCGATCAGGAAGCGCTGTTGAAGCGCTACAGCGAGACGCGCCGGCGCCATCCGCTCAGTCGCGAGGGCCTGGGCCTGGCGGACGCCATCAAGCAGGAACAAGCGCTGCTGGAGCCGATTGCCGACGCAGCCGATCTCATCGTCGACACCACGCGCAGCAGCGTGCACGAATTGCGTGAGCTGATCCGGGAACGCGTCGGCGGACGCGTCGAAGGCCGCATGTCGATCCTGTTCGAGTCGTTCGCGTACCGTCATGGCGTGCCGGGCGATGCGGACTTCGTGTTCGACGTGCGCAGCCTGCCCAATCCTTACTGGGAACCAGGACTGGCGCGACTCACCGGCCGCGATCCGGCATGCGTCGCATACCTGGAGCGTCATTCGTCGGTGAACAAGATGTTCGACGACATCGTCTCATTTCTAGAGCACTGGATTCCCGAGCTGATGCGAACCAATCGCAGCTATCTGACCATCGCCATCGGCTGCACCGGCGGTCAGCATCGTTCGGTGTACCTGGTCGAGCGCCTCGCCCGTCACTTCGCAGCCAAATTTCCGCAGGTCCACGCGCGCCATCAAGTGGTCGGCTCGCCACCACGTTGAGCCGATCGGTCCCCATTCTCGTATGGCGCCCGTTAAACTGCGCGCGCCATGGCCGAAGTCCAAGATCAAAAGCAACCTCGACTCGCCGCGCTTCGTAGCGCGCTCGAGCAGGGTTCGCTGCGCCATGGACAAAGGCTCATCAACTCACTGCATCCTGCGGAGATCGCGTCGCTGATCGAATCGCTGCCGCCGGCGCGGCGCGAAATCGTGTGGGAATTCGTCGACCCGGAGATCGAGGGCGACGTGCTCATCGAACTCAACGAGGAAGTGCGCGCCGAGTTGATCGGCGGCATGGATGCAGAAGAACTGATCGCCGCGACCGAAGGCATGGAAGTCGACGACCTCGCCGACTTGATCGGCGATTTGCCCGAGACGCTCAACGAGCGCGTGCTGCATTCCATGGACGCGCAGGACCGCGAACGGCTGACGGCGGTGATGGGATTCGAGCAGGACAGCGCCGGCGGTCTGATGAATCTCGACGCGATCACCGTGCGGCCCGACGTGACCTTGGAAGTGGTGCTGCGCTATCTGCGCATGCGCGGCGAAATGCCGGCGCGCACCGACCAGTTGTTCGTCGTGAATCGACACGACAAGTATCGCGGCGCTCTCGATATCACCCGGTTGCTGACCGAAGATCCCGAGAAGACCGTCGGCGAGGTGATGGATTCCAGCGTCGAAGGCATCGCGCCGGAAACACCGGCGCGCGAAGTGGCCAAGCTGTTCGAAGACCGCGACCTGGTGTCCGCCGCCGTCGTGACTGGCGACGGCAAGCTGCTCGGCCGCATCACCGTCGACGACGTCGTCGACGTGATCCGCGAGGAAGCCGATCACTCGGTCATGAGCATGGCCGGCTTGGGCGACGAAGCGGACATGTTCGCGGGCGTAATCGCCAGCGCGCGACGCCGGGCGATATGGTTGAGCGTGAATCTCGCCACCGCATTCCTGGCCGCAAACGTCGTCGGACTGTTCGAAGCAACGATCGAGAAAGTGGTGGCGCTCGCGGTGTTGATGCCCATCGTCGCCAGCATGGGCGGCATCGCCGGCAGTCAGACGCTGGTGCTCATCATTCGCGGCTTGGCGCTCGGTCAGATCGAGCAGACCAATGCGCGCTGGCTGCTGATTCGCGAAATCCTGGTCGGCCTGCTCAACGGCGTGGCGCTATCGAGCATCGTCGCGATCGCGGCCGGGATCTGGTTCGAGGAATGGACCATCGGCGCGATCATTTTCTCGGCGCTGATGATTAACCTGCTGGCCGCTTCTCTCGCTGGCGTCGGCGTGCCGCTGATACTCAAGCGTATGGGCATCGATCCCGCGCTGGCCGGCGGCGTGATTCTCACCACCGTCACCGATACGGTGGGCTTCGCCTCACTTCTGGGCCTCGGCACGCTGTTCCTTACGTAGGTCGACCCGGCGCAGGATGCCGGTCGCACCGGTCGAAGCCACCGTGTAGCCCGCCAGGAAGCTCAGCAAATCATCGGCGCGCTTCATCGCGTCCTGATAGCCGAGCGCGATCAGCTCGCGCGTATACGTGTCCTGGAACAGCAGATAACTCATCAGCTGACCGCCGCCGGTGTTCATGGCGCCCAACGTTCTGAGCAGCACCCGCAACGAGCGGGGCAACGAGGTCACGTGATGACGCGCGATCTCGGACAGGTCTCGGCTCGGCAGGATCACCAGCATGTCCACTCGCCTCAACTGCGCCGTGCCGTCGGCAGTGTTCACCGTGATCTGGCCGACCTTGTCGACGATCTGATTCAGCTGCGTCAGCCGCTCCAGGTCCGAATACAGGCCGTCGCTGAACAGCGAGTCGAGCATGTAGCCGAAGATCTGTCCGAACGTCGGGCTCAGCGGCGGCACCGCGAATGCCGGCGAGGACTCGTTACGCGTGCCGACCACCAGCAGTCGGCTCGCGCCCAGATGAATCGCCGCGCTGAACGGATTGGACTCGCGCATCGCGCCGTCGCCGTAATACTCATCCCCAAGCAGCACGGGCGGAAACAGGAACGGCACCGCGACGCTCGCCATCAAATGATCGATGGATAGTTGCGTTGGCCAACCCGCGCGCCGCGTCCGCAGCCAGGATTGATGATCGGTCCGGCCCTCGAAGAACGAGACTGAACGCGTGCTCACATAGCCCGCCGTCGACATGGCGATCGCGTCCAAGTGGCCATCGGCGATGGAGCGCGAGATGCGCGTGAAATCGAATTGATTGATGAGCAGCTCGCGCAACGGACTGTTGTCGAACAGCGACTTCGGCGGCGGCAGCAGCCAGCCACCGGACAGCATCGCGAACAGCCAATGCAGACTGGCGCGCATCATGCTGGCCGTGTCGGCGCGAAATACCTGCCCGACCTGAAAATTGCGCCACACGCGCTCGAGATTGCCGACCGCGACACGAAACCGGTCGGCATGCACGGCGATGGCCGTCGCATTCACCGCGCCGGCCGATGTGCCGGTGACAACCGGAAAAGGATTGGTGGCCTTCGCCGGCAGCAGATCCGCCAGCGCTCGCAGGACACCCACTTGATAGGCAGCCCGCGCGCCACCGCCAGGCAACACCAACCCAACCTTGGGCGGCACACCCGGCGGCGTAGAGGAAAGGGGGCGCTCGACGCTCATAGTCACTTCTGAATCCGTGCCTGAATCGTCGGCGAAACTTCCCATCTGTTCCATGCAGATCTGGTGGGTGCTCGCCGCTGAGCGATTAGTATGGCACAGTGCTCTTCAGGGACTTTTTCCGCATCACCGCAGGGGATCGCCATGCATCTCGCTCATACACTTCGTCGATTCGGGCTTCGATATTTCACTCTCATGACCACTCTGGTCTGGCTGGGCGCCGCCAATGTGGCCAGCGCTGCGGAAGCCCAAGGCCCCGCGCTAGGCTCGCCTGCCCCGGAATTCAAGATGCAGGACCAGAACGGCAAGTGGCACGAGCTGAAGGACTATCGCGGCAAGTGGGTCGCGCTGTATTTCTATCCCAAGGATCAGACGCCGGGCTGCACTACTCAGGCCTGTGAATTCCGCGACAACATCTTTGCGTTCCGCGATGCCGGCGCCGTGATCCTGGGCGTGAGCGTCGATGACGTCGAATCGCACAAGAAATTCTCCGAGAAGCACGGTCTGCCGTTTCCCATCCTCGCCGATCCGGAAAAAGTGACGGCGAAGCAGTACGGCGTGCTGAAGCGCTTCCTCGGCGTGGCCGAGCTCGCTAAGCGCGACACGTTCCTGATCGACCCGGAAGGCAAGATCGTGCGCCACTACGCCGACGTGGACCCGAAAGGTCACTCGCAGGTGGTGTTGAAGGACATCAAGGAACTGTCGGCCAAGAAGAGTTGAGAATGAGCGGTTAGCGGTTGGCGGTTAGCGGTTAGCGGTTGGTTAAGAGCAGACTTACTAACCGCCAACCGCCAGCTCAGTGCAACGACTTGATCGCCTGCTCCAGCCCGCCGAGGGTCAACGGAAACATCCGGTTTTCCACCAGCTCGCGCGTGAGCTGCACCGACGGCGTGTGATCCCAGCGCTGTTCCGGCTCCGGATTCAGCCATACGTGATGCGGCCAGGTGCGCGTCAGACGCTGCATCCAGGTCGACCCCGCCTCCTCGTTCCAGTGTTCGATGCTGCCGCCCGGCTGCACGATTTCGTATGGGCTCATGGTCGCGTCGCCGACCACGATCAGCTTGTAGTCGTGACCATACGTGCGCATGACTTCGAGCGTCGGAATGCGTTCGGCACGCCGACGGCGATTGTCCTTCCACACGTATTCGTAGACGAAGTTGTGGAAATAAAAATATTCCAGATGCTTGAACTCGGTGCGCGCCGCCGAGAACAGCTCCTCGCAGACGCGGACGTGATAGTCCATCGAGCCGCCCACATCCAGGAACAACAGCACCTTGATGGCGTTGTGCCGCTCCGGCACGAACTTCAGGTCGAGCAATCCGGCGTTACGCGCGGTTGAGTCAATAGTGCTGTCGAGATCCAACAGCTCAGCCGCGCCCTCGCGCGCGAACTTTCTCAGCTTACGCAACGCGATCTTGATGTTGCGCGTGCCGAGCTCGACGGTGTCGTCCAGGTTCTTGAACTCGCGCTGATCCCAAACTTTCACCGCGCGTTGATTGCGTGAGCTGTCCTGGCCGATGCGGATGCCTTCGGGGTTGTAACCATGCGCTCCGAATGGCGACGTGCCGCCGGTGCCGATCCATTTGTTGCCGCCCTGGTGACGTTCCTTCTGCTCCTCCAGCCGCTGCTTGAGCGTCTCGATGAGTTTGTCCCAGCCACCGAGCGCCTGGATCTGAGCCTTCTCTTCATCGGAGAGAACGCGCTCGCCCATGCGCTTGAGCCATTCCTCGGGAATGCTCGCCATCATGGCTTCGAACAACTCCTCGGCGCCTTTGAAATGCGCGGCGAAGGCGCGATCGAAACGATCGAAGTGACGCTCGTCCTTCACCAGACACGCGCGCGACAGGTAATAAAAATCCTCGGCGCTCGCGCCCGCAACCCGCGCTTGCAACGCCTGCAGCAGTGACAGGAACTCGGTGATGGACACCGGCACCCCGCCTTCACGCAGCTTGAAAAAGAACGGGACCAGCATGGCGGTTAGCGGTTGGCGGTTAGCGGTTGGTCAGGAATTCGGAACGGGCGCAGCGTCGCACACGAGCTTCTTGCGAACCGCCAACCGCTAACCGCTAACCGCTTCTTCATCGCCCACGCCTGTTCAAAAACACCAGCTGCTCGAACAGATGCACGTCCTGCTCGTTCTTCAGCAGCGCGCCATACAGCGGCGGAATGGATTTCTTCGGATCGTCGCTGCGCAGCGCCTCGACCGGAATATCCTCCGCCAGCAGCAGCTTGATCCAGTCGAGCAGCTCGGAGGTCGAGGGTTTCTTTTTCAGACCAGGCGTCTCACGCACCTTGAAGAACGCGCTCAACGCTTCGGACAGCAATTCTTTTTTGAGCTTCGGATAGTGCACGCCAACGATGCGCTCCATGGTCGCGGCATCGGGAAAACGGATGTAATGAAAGAAACATCGGCGCAGGAACGCGTCCGGCAATTCTTTTTCGTTGTTGCTGGTGATGATGATGATCGGACGGTGCCGCGCCTTGATCCACTGCCGCGTCTCGTAAACGTAGAACTCCATGCGATCCAGCTCGTGCAGCAGGTCGTTGGGGAATTCGATGTCGGCCTTGTCGATCTCATCGACCAGCAGCACCGGCTGCACATCGCTCTCGAACGCCTCCCACATGCGCCCCTTGACGATGTAGTTGGCGATGTCGTGCACCTTCGCCTCGCCGAGCTGCGAATCACGCAGCCGGGACACGGCGTCGTATTCATACAAACCCTGCTGCGCCTTGGTGGTCGACTTGATGTGCCAGCGATACAGCGGCCGCTGCAGCGAGCGCGCGACTTCTTCCGCCAGCTGCGTCTTGCCCGTGCCAGGCTCGCCCTTGACCAGCAGCGGCCGACCGAGCACCACGGCCGCGTTCACGGCCATCATCAAATCTTCGGTCGCGACGTAGTTGTCGGTGCTGGAGAAACGTGACATCTGAACCCCGAAGTGACTACTGACTAGTGAATACTGACTAGGATCGGAAGCGGCGCCCGACCCACGTCACCGACGCATTCTGACCAGTCACTAGTCATTAGTCAGTAGTCACTTCGGAGTGAGTTTGATGGTGTATTTGGCCGGCCCCGGCAGCAACGGCCGCGGCTTGCCCTGAACCCACGCTTTATGGCCTGCGCCGTAGAACGGTGACAATGGATGATCGACCGGCCCGCCGGGCATTTGGAACGTTCCCGCTGCTTCCCGCCCCGGCGAAACCACCATGCGCTCGGACGCACCGAACGAAGGTCCTTGCACGCGAGGCATGAAGGAATCGCCCGACATCGGTTGCTCCGGCATGTCGAGCCAGCGACCGAGCAACGGCACCGCCTGGGACAGCGGGTGACGCATGACCAGGGTGTTCTGCGAGCCCCAGGTGCAACGCTGTAGCACCGGGCACTCCTGTTCGAGATCCACCAGCGCCTTGTCGATGGATGCGAGCAATGCATCCTCCCAACGCTCGAAGCGCGGATCCAATAAATGCATCGGACGCTGAGTCACCAGTTGCCACAGCGGTGCTTCGAACTGTGCCGACGGCAGGAATTTGGTTTCGGAAAACTTGGCGCGCGCCACCGCGGTGAGCGACTCGAACACGTCCTTGCGAATCTGCAGACGCATGGTGCGGACGATTCGATAGCCGACATCTTCAGCCATCGCGCGACCGGACCAGTCCTCGATCAATGTTCTCGCTTCGGCACGCAGCGGCTGGTCGCGCAGCGCGCGGTCATCGAGAACTTCGAGCAGCAAATCGCGCCAGCGCATTAGAAACAATGCTCGGTCATCGACTTGGATATTAGCCATGTCGTTGGCGCTCGCCTTGGGCAAGGCCAGGAGGTCGTCGCGAATCTGCGCAGCGCGCGCACCGTTGTCGTACATGCCGTCGCCGAGGAATGCCATCCATGTTTCGAGATCGATCGTGCGCGCGTTCGCCGTCCACAGCCGGCCCGATGCGGGATCGACGATGCGTGGATATTCCTCCGGCGCGCGCCAACCGGTCCAACCCATGTTCGCCACGTTCGAGAGATAAGGCATCGTCGTATCGTAATCGCCGCGCGTGGGCACTTGTCCCATCAGCGACCAGCCGATGCGTCCCGACGCATCGACCGCGAGGAAATTCTGCACCGGCCCGCCGGCGCGATTGGCAACCTGCAACGCCGTTTCGACATCACTCACTGCTTCCAGGTCGAGCATGCGCAAGTTGGTGGCATGCGCGCGATGTGCAGTCCAAGCCAGCGCGATCGGCCGCTTCGCTGCATCTTCACCAATGACCGGACCCCAGCGCGTCACCATGACTTGCAGCCGCTGCGGATCCTCGCCTTTGATGTGCATGATCTCCTGGCGCGCCTCGAACGGCTCCGAGCCCTCGGGCGTGAGATAGCGCTTGGCATCGGCCGGATCGCGCTCGACGACGATCAGATCGGTCCAGTCGCCATAGCTGTTGGTGAAACCCCAGGCGACGCGGCCGTTGCTGCCGACGATCAACAACGGCAATCCCGGCAAGGTCACGCCGACCAGATCGCGATGCTGCTCGCCCTGCGCTTCCACCATCATGCGTGCGTGATACCAGACATGCGGTAGTCGCAATCCAAGATGCATGTCGTTCGCGAGCAGCGCGCCGTTGTCGGCCGTGTGCGTGCCTGCGACCGCCCAGCTGTTGCTGCCTGCGAATGTTTTCTCTTCGAGCGAGCCTGTAGTGCCAGGTGTCGTCAGCGCCGCGACACTCGCCGTTCCCTGCCGCAGACTGAACACTTCGGGGCCGGGAATCGGCGCCGGACGAATCGTTCCACCGACGATCGGCGCGTCCCACTCCGTTCCCAACGGCGAGATGAAGTTGAACATGGCCGGCGGCAGGATTTCATTCAACTGGCCGCGCGCGAGCTCTTCGCCGCCACTGGAATCGTTCAAGTTGAGATACATCGAGAACGCGACCAGCATCGAATCTTCAGGCTTCCATTCCGCTGGCTCGGTGCCCAACAACGAATATTCCCAGGGCTTGGCGTCGGCTTTGGCCAACGCGAAGTTCACGCCCGCCGTGTAGGCGTCCAGCAATGCGCGATCGCCCTCGGGCGCGGTGGCCACGACTTCGCGAGCGACCTTCCGAAATCCATGCGCGCGCAGCTTGCGATCGGCATCCAGCACCGCGTGACCCAGCAACTCGGCCAGCTCGCCCGCCGCCGCGCGACGCATCAGATCCATCTGGAAATATCGGTCCTGCGCGTGCACGAAGCCGGTGGCGAACGCGAGATCGCTGCGTGAAGTGGCGCGAATGAGGGGCGTGCCTTCGGCATCGCGTTCTATGGTGGCGGGAGCGGCGAGTCGTTCCGCGACGAACTCACCGTCGAGTCGGGGCAGACTGGCGCGCAACGCGAAGTACGCGCCGAGGAAACCTAGCATGAGGACGCAGACGCCAGCGATGGCGACAATGCGCAGCACCCGGGAAGAACGCATCGTTGACTGACTACCTCTAACCGAGCCGCGCCCGACGAGGGGCGCTTCCGTCCTGCTTTTATATCAGACGCGCACTTCCAGAATCTTCATCGCGTTGGTCTTGCCCGACACGCCCGACAGCTCGCCCTTGGTCAGGATGATACGGTCGCCCTGCTCCACCATGCCCTGCTTGAGCATGAGCTTGAAAATATCGGCGTACAGCAGCTGCGCATTGCTGTGCGTGATATCGAAAGTCACCGGATACACGCCGCGATAGAGCGT
>JBEVKA010000181.1:0-8331 GCA_040509855.1 Steroidobacter sp. | reverse complement strand
GCTTCATTGTCCTGTATTGCCGGAGACGCGCCAAAATCTTCCGACCAAGAAAACATACAAGGAGTTTGGTTGGCGCAATCAGAGAGTCAAAACGGCCAAAAAAAGAATGTTACTTATCAGTATGTCTTCAGAGGAGACAAAGTGACCTTCAAAGACGAGACCGGGAAGGAGATGAATTATTCGTTCAAGTTGGAGATCGCCGGCAATCTCAAGCTTATTACTATTCGGCCAGAGGAGACGTCTGCCAATTCAACGCCTGTCAGCGTTGCATATGAGTTGGACGGAGATTCGTTGAAGATTGTGGTTGCCCCTGCTGGTTCGCGCCCCACAGAAATATCAGACAAGAACAATCAGGAGTTGATTGTTTGCAAGCGAAAGAGTCCATGAAAACGCCTATGCGCTGCAGCTAACCCAGCCTGAGTCGATTGGCTCAACAATCGCAGACTGGTCGGGCCGATCGGTGACCAGGTACGCGCACCCGCCAAAGGATTCACCGTCATCGATGGCGGGCACTTTGCATGCTTCACCAATCCGGCGGGATTTCTCGACGCTGTCGACGCCGACGTCCGCAAGCTGCGCATGAGATAGCCGAACGAATGAATCGGCAAACCTTCAATCACGCCGTACTGTCACCGATTTGCGGCCGATACTCACACGGGGAGAGATCACGAAGCACAATCTCATAAGTCATCCCGCGGTGTTCTGAAAATCTATCAAGTGGCCAAAACACCGGAGGGCTCTCTGGCCCGATACAAGCGCAAGTTCGAGGAAGTCATCCGTCAAGCGAAGGAAGCTGGCGTCAGCGCTCATCTGGCACGAACGTACTATGGATGTGCCATAGCACAGCGCGCTTCATTGGACGCTATCGTAGAAACGAAGGCACGGAATCATGCGCGTATCGAATGCAAGGACCCAGGGTTGTCGTGATTCGGGGCCGCGGCTGTTGCTCGGCTTGGTGTTGTTCGGGGCTCTGATGCTAGCGGCTGGTGCCGGACACACCCAGGCGCGCCGCACGAACACGGTGGGGAACACCCAGATACACATCGCCGGATACTCGTTCGATCCGGCCGATGGCGAACCTGATGTATCCAATGCTTTGCGTGCGCGGGCACAGCCGAGCGGAATGCAGTGGTGGCTCGTTCAACTGCGTCACTCGCCCACACGCACCGAGCGGACTCAACTCGCAGCTCAATTCGCGCTTCAGCTCGAACGCTATGTTCCAAACCACGCATACATCGAGCGCGTCGATTCGAGCGCTGTAGCTCGTCTGCGCCAGCATCCAGCTGTGCGTGCCGTCGTTCCATATCACCCGGCGTTCAAGCTGTCGCCGCTGATTGGAAAATTGAAATTCACTACGGCCGAACGACAAGCGATGGGTTTCCGACTGATCGCGACGACGTTCGCTGGCACGGACCCGCAGGCCATCGCCACCCGCTTGCAGCAGCTCGGTGCGACTTCGGTCGAAGTGCGCACGCGCCCCCAGCAAAAGAATCCAGCAGCCTCGCCTCGAACCAAGACCATCGCCACCGGCGAGCGCATCGCTTTTACGCTCGCCCCCGGCACTTCGCTGGAAAATTACGCGGGAATCGAGGGTGTTCGCTGGATCGAGGAATTCCCGGAGCGCAAGGAGGACAACGGCAACACCGCAGGCACGATCCAATCCGGCACACCCGGCACCACACCGATCTGGAACATGGGCATCCACGGCGAAAACCAGATCGTCGGCGTCATCGACTCGGGTGGCGTCGACATCAATCACTGCATGTTCGAAGATCCGGTCGATAACACCGCACGGCCCGATCATCGCAAGATGCTCGAAGTGCGTGGCGCAGCCGGCACGCACGCGACATTCGTCGGCGGCATCGTCGCTGGCGATGATTTCAACACGCCGGGCACAGGCGCCAATCGCGGCAATGCATGGGCCGCCCGCCTGGTGTCCGGCTTGAAATCCGAAGACATGGATGACGCACTCAACGCCAACATGGAACAAGGCGCGTTCATTCATACCAACTCGTGGCACGACAACACCGGCAATCCAGCCATATACAACCAGACGGCGGAAGACGTCGACACATTCACGTTCAACAATGAAGATCACCTGGTGCTCGGCTCGATGGGCAACAACGGCGAAGAGCAAGGCCCGCCCGGCACCGCCAAGAACGCGATTGGCGTGCAGGCCACGATGCGTGATCCAAACGAAAACAGCTTCGGCGACGGCAACGACGGCCCGACCGCCGACGGTCGACGCAAACCCGATATCTCCTCGCCCGGCTGTCAGATCCGATCGGCGCAGGTCAGCACAGCGTGCACCATCGACCTGGATGAGAATATCTTCAGCATTACCGGGCCGGTCTGCGCGACCAGCTGGGCTACGCCCTCGGTAGCAGCGGCGGCGGCGCTCGTACGCCAGTATTACACCGAAGGTTGGTATCCCTCCGGCGCCAAACAACCGCACAACTCATTCAGGCCATCCGGTGCATTGCTGAAAGCAACCCTGCTCAACGGCACGCTCAACATGACCGGGCCAGCAGGCTATCCAAGCGACACCGAAGGATGGGGAGTGCTGCGCCTGGAGGATTCGCTGTTCTTCTCCGGCGACCCGCGTAACCTGCGTGTGTGGGATGTCAGGAATTCCTCCGGGCTTGCGACTGGCGAATCTCAAACATATATCGCGACCATCTCGGCAACCGCTCAGCCGCTCAAAGTCACGTTGGCGTGGAGCGATGCTCCGGGCAACTCGGGTGACGCGAACCCGGTCGTCAACAATCTCGATCTGACGGTGATCTCGCCTGACGGCACACGAACCTTCCTGGGCAATCAGTTTGGCGCTGGCGGCTCGTCCAACACGGGCGGCTCGGCCGACACGCTCAATAACGTCGAACAAGTGCTAGTCAACAATCCTGCGGTGGGCAATTGGACCATTCGTGTCACGGGCGCCGCGGTGAACGTCGGCGCACCTGGGCAAGGCTACGCACTGGTGGTGACGAGCGATTCGCCGGAGCCACCGGTGCCGACCGGCACTCAGAACACGCTGGTGGTACGAGTCTCCTTGCCAGACGTGCTCGCCGGCTCTGCGCCGAGCGCGCCGACGGTGCAGAACCTGCTCAACGATCTCGCCACTTACATCAATGAAGTGAGCTACGGGCAGGCCACGGTCGATGCGCTGCTGTTCCCGAGCGCCGTCAATCTCACTAACACCAAGAGCCACTACTTCGCACCGAGCCGTAATCCGCTGGTGGAGATGACGCAGGATGTGGTCACTGCGGTGCTCGGCATCGACGCAAACATTTTCAACCGCGGCACAGCGAGCGAAGCAGATGACATCGATCGCATGATCCTGGTGCTCAACGATCCCTCCTTCACCGAAGATTGGTCGACCACCGGACCATGGCCGTATGACTTGCCCAATGGACTGACGCGGCCGATCTCCGTGTCCATTCAAACTACGTTCAACAATCCCGAAGCCCGCTGGGCGCACGGCATGGGCCATCAACTCGGCATGTGGGATCTCGGCCCGCATCCGCACGTCGCATTCGCTCAACCGCATGTGGATGAATGGGACAACATGGCACATGCATTCCTGCAGCCGCATGAGATGGCGTGGTCCAAGGAGCGCGCAACCTGGTTGACGGCCGATGGCTCCGCGCCAATGTATATTCCGCGGCCGGCGGCAGGCGCTTCGTTCAACGATACCATCGACCTGAACTTCCTCACCGATACGAACGGCCGCCGTGCAATCGCGATCGGTATGACCGAAGGCGCGGCGAGTCTTGCCCAGGAAGACGCGTTCTTCTGGATCGAGGCGCGCAGCAACGCTGCTGGCAGCTTCGACAACGTGCTGCCCGAATCGGGCGTGCTGGTGTACAGCGTCGAAGAGAATGTTCCTCAAGGCGAAGGCCCCGTGCGCATTCTCGATGAGAATCTCACCACGACGACGCTCACTGATGCCGCACTTGAAGTCGGCGATTCGAGTGCACCCCCGGGCCGAGGCTTGAATGTCACTGTGCAAGCAGGCGCCTCGGGCTCGGATCGTCGCATCCAGATTGCGTACGATCCGCCGGAGACCGACAACGATCCCCGCATGGCGGCCGGCGATCCGGTGTGGGCGAGCCCGGACATCTGGGTCGATTCGCAACGCGATGGCTTCGACGAAGACAACGGCCGCACGCCCGAGGATCGCGGCGATCAGGCGGTGGAAGGCGAAGTGAATCGTCTGTACTTCCGCATCACCAATCCCGGACCGGGCTCGGCATTCGACTTCATGGCTCGCGTGCGCGTCTCCGAGCCGTATCACACCGTCGGCGGCGAGGCAGGCTTCAATCGCTTCGCCGGCGAAGTTCATATCGATGAAATTGCGGCTGGCGCGACCATCGTTCGTTACGTGGAATGGATTCCCGATGAGGACGGCAATCCTCACAGCTGCGTCGAAGTGACGTTCCCGAACGTGTTCAACGACGTGAATCTGCACAACAACCGCGCGCAGAAGAATCTCGAGGAAGTCACCAGCTCGCACGGCAGCCCCTACGAAGCACGTACTTACAACTTCGGTCTCACCAACGAAGAAGATCATCAACAGCTGTACTACTTCCGTGCCGAGAGCGTTCCGGAGGGCTGGAGCAAGACCCTGACGCCGCTCTCCGCCTTGCTGTCAGCGGGTGAGCGCGTGGACGGCACATTCACCGTGCAACCGCCCCCGAATGCGGTGGAATGCACCAACCACCGCATGAACATCACTTCGTGGAAGGCATCGGGCGATACACTCGTGCCGGTCGGAGGCGGCGCGTTCCAAGTGGATTTGAGGAGCAAGACCGTGCTCGGGCTCGACACTGGCGTGGCACGCTGCCCGAGCAAGCCGACGACTCATCTGGCCTCCTCCGCGGCACGCTATCAGAACCAGTGCCTGACGATCACGGCGCAAGGCTGCACCAATCCGCCGCGACCGAATGAAAAAATCATCGTTCGATACGAAACGCCTGACGGCGTGCCCGTGTATCACGAGGTGATGACCGACGCGAACGGCTGCTACTCCGACTTCCTGGTGGTGCCGGAAGGCGGCCCCTGGCAAGTGACCGCCGAATATCCCGGCGGCGAATGCAGCGGTGGCGACACGACTCGCCCGAGCGACGTCCTCGTTTCGCTCCCCACATCGGATGACACTGACGGTGACGGCGTGCCTGATCCGGAAGAACCTCAAGGCGATCACGATCGCGATGGCATCCCTGGCTTCCTCGACCCTGACAGCGACAATGACGGCGTGCCCGACGGCGAGGAAGGCACCGGCGATTGTGACAAAGACGGCGTGAGAGACATCGTCGATGCTGACTCCGACAACGACGGGATTCCGGATGGTCGTGACAAACCTGTGTGCGGCGGTGGCGCTGCCGACCCCAAGCCCGGCGACTCCAAGCGACGCATCGCGGCCAGCTTCCACGTTGGCTCGGCACACCCGCTCGGTGACTTCGACGAACACGCCGACGCAAATATCTATGTGGCGATTGATGGCACCTACCGCTTGAACGATCGCATCAATCTGGTCGGCACGATGGGCCTGGCGCAGTTCACGGAAGAAACATCCACCGGCGCGGACAACCAACGCATTGCGCACCTCTCGATCAATGCGCAGGCGTTGTTCCCCACCTCGACACCGACTCAATGGTATCTGCAGGCCGGTCCGGGTGTTTACGATCGCAAGATCGGTGGCACTGACGCTGGATTCAACCTCGGCTTGGGTGCACTCTACCCGCTCACGTCGTCGATCAGCTTGCAATGGGGTGCTGACCTGCACCGACTGTTCGGCGGCCGGGATGACACGTTCTACACTCTGCACCTTGGCGTGTTGTGGAGATGACGTTGCAAGCGCTACTGCTGACACTGTCATTCACGTTGCTGTCAGCAGTGGCGCACGCCGCCGGATGCGAGGTGGCGGCGTCGCCCAAGGAGCGAATGAATGTGACGATCGCGGGATATGGCTTCGATCCACTGCTCGACCCCGCTCCCGTTCCTGCCGAGTTGCGCGCGAATGAATCGACGACCGGTCGGCATTGGTGGCTGGTTCAGCTGAAGAAGTCGCCGACTCGCGAGGAACATCGCCGGCTGGCGTCGATTTATGGGCTCGCCCTGGCTCGCGCAACTCAAGGTAACGCTTATATAGAATCGGTCGATGCGCAGAACGTGGCGAAGTTGAAGTGCGAGCCATCAGTGCGGTCGATCAGCTTGTTGCATCCGGGCTTCAAAATCGCTCCTCCGCTGCAAAAGAAACGTTCAACACTGCGCGCTCAAAACGTCATCGTGAGCTTGCATGACCCATCGACTGTTGAAGCAGCCGCCTCGCGCATCCGCGCACTCGGCGTTGGCGAGGTGACGATCAACGGTGATCGCATCACGCTACGGATCAGTGAACCCGATCGCATCGTCGATGTCGCTCGCCTGGAAGATGTGCGGTGGATCGAGCCACAGCCGGTTCGTGATGAAGATCGGTAGGTTGCCCGGCGCTCGCTTGCATTTATCAGAATCGGGCGCGCGGGCTCATGGGAAATAGCCGCACGCAATAACACCGAGCACCCTTACGCCGCACTCCCAGCCCGCAGCAGCGGGATTCTCTGAGCGCTGTTTTTTGGAAGTGTACGCGTGTGCGCAGTTCCGCCACTCACCGTCCGGGACCGTACTTTTCCTCACTGAGGATTTCCCGGCCCTGCCGCTCATCCCCGTTGATCGCCGTCCCGTGAGTGGCCGCTTGCCGGCACCCATGGCCGGCGCGTCTTCCAGATTCTCCGAGGTTAGCTGATGACGACAAAACTGGCGTTGAGAATGAGTAAGTTGCTGGCTGCCGTGACTTTGGTCACGTTGCTGTCGGCGTGTGGGGGCTCCGGCGGGTCCACTCCAGCTGTCTCCAACACCCCTCCCGGCAGTTCCAACCCGCCAGGCGATGTGCCGCAGACGCCGACGATCGAAGACATCGCGACGCCGAGCAACATCTCGGTTGTCACAGCCACCAACGCCGGCTGAACTCTAGAGGACTAGAACATGAAGACCCTTTATCGCTGCGCCTCCGCGCTTGCGTTGGCCGTATACGCCGTGCTCGCTTCGGCCGATCCCGCATCCAACTCGCCGTATTTCACTGACCCACAACGCAGCCACGTCGAAGACGCTACCTCCGAAGGCGTGGGCCACCAACACCGGCAGTTATCTGGTGAAATGGCTGGATCGCGAAATCCGATTTGCGCGCAAGAACTCGAGCGTATGCACGACCGCCGGCCTGACCCTGCCCTCTGGGATGGTGCTGCCGACCAGCGCCGACCTGAAGAATCCATCGAACGCGAATTCGGATGTATTCATTGGCACGAAGCCGACAGTTACCGAAGCGCCGCGCGTGATTCACGGCGACGTAATGTTCTAACGCCCAATGTCGGAGGGTACCAGTTGAGCACAGAGTCCTTACCGACATGTCTCCCAGTCGTACCCCGCTGGCGGGGTGAACAGTAGCAGCGCGCCGACAATACTCATGACGTACTGCTGATCCTCGGCGCGTAGCGCTGGATCCATCCATACGCGACCTTCATTGGTTAGACCGCCTCGCGTCAGATCGATGGCGGCAACAGCCGAGACGCCATTCCAGATCTCATAACCGAGCGGAGGATTGGTGTCATATCTGTTCTCACCACTATGGACGGAGTTGAAATCCCATTGAAGGGTACCGACCGTGGCTTTCCCGGTCTTCTTGCCGACCGGCAGGTCCTCATCGATGAGCAGCTTGCCTCCGTCGGAACCGTGAAACGTGCATTCGAGCTTGGAGTAGTGTCCGCCCTCGGGCTCGTCATTGAAGCGCAAATAGCGGGCTCGCCTCTTCATCTGGCACGTGGTGCGCTGGGTGTGCTCACGCGAAGCCACCGTGAATGCGTATGTCTGAGCCGAGATGACATCGATGCTGACCCAGTGCTGGCTGCACCGGGTCTTCCACCCGGTTTTGGAGATGTTTCCTAGCGACCAAGGGCCTATTTTCGTTGGCCGGCCGAATCCCAGCAATCCAGGGGATTCGATCTGAATCGGTGGGACAGTTTGCAGAGACAAAGGAATCGGCAATCTCTGCTGCAGAGATTCGCAGCCGGCGCCAGCAAGCACAGGCAGGACCAATAACAAGCGCAACCAATGCATCACACATGACTCCGCTCTGGAAAGGAAGCTCGCGCGCGACTTCCAGTTGAGCAGACCGCACTGTTCATCCTAGCTGTCCTCGCTACGGCAAGAACCCGGGCGGCGGGCATCCCGCAGCCGCAGTTGCATGGAAGATCACTCGCCGTATCAGTCGCTATCCATGTGCAGAATCTGACATCG
>JBEVKA010000180.1:0-3987 GCA_040509855.1 Steroidobacter sp. | reverse complement strand
GGCCTGGCAGGCGTCTCGACGCCGTTGGTGACCAGCGCGATGCCCGCCTTCTCGCCGTACTGATACGACGCATAGCCGGTGAAGTTGTCGTTGAATCGATAGCTGGGGCTGAAAATATAAGTAGGCTGCGTGTCCTTGAACGTACCGACCGTGGAGCCTTCCCAGATCACGCCCATCCTGCCGGCGCGAGTCGTCTTGGCCGCGGCGAGCTGCCGACGCTGGGTGTCACTCAAGGCAGCGTACGACGCCACGCCGAAGTATTTGTTGGCAGTGAAGTCCGCCAGAGCCAGCTGCTGCGCGTTGTTCGTTCCGAGCACGCCTGTCGTTGGATCGCTGTTGAATCCGTCGAGCTGCACTCCATTGACGTCCACGGGATTGAGTTCGGGCGCGTAGCCCAACTTGGTATTCCGCCGCCAGCTCGCGTTGGAGCGGTCTTCTCGAGTGAAGCGCGCGCCCGTCGTCAATGTGAGCGCATCCGTCAGATGCCATTTCGCTTGATTGAAAGCCGCTTCGGTACGGTTCTCGATCTGCTGACCGGTTCGCGTCTGCAAGCCCCAGACGGAATTCAGCAGCAAATATCTGCCCGCGGCGTCGCGATCCAGCAGGTTGTATCGGGCATTGTTCGCAAACCACGCGCCCGCATCCGCGCCGTGATCGTCACCGCCGCTGATGTAGTTGGTTTCCTGCTTCAGGAAGTACAGCCCCGCCTGATAATCCACGTAGCCGCCCACATTGGTGCTGACTCGGAATTCCTGGCTGACCTGCTCGTTGTGACTGAAGCCGCCGCCATTCTTGGTCACATCGAACGTCGTGCCTTCATCGTTGCCGGCCCGGAAGTCGTAGTCGCGCCATCCGGTGATGGACGTAACCAGGTGGCTGCCCACTTGCCAATTGAACTCCGCCGATGCGCCCCTGCTCTTGGTGACCAGCGGTCGCTGCGCATCCAGATCGACGGTGTTGCCGAGATAGTCTCTTTCGTAGCTGTAATCCTCGACCTGCGCGAACCAGCGGCGGGCCAGGCGATCCTCCGTGCTCAGGCTCGTCACCAGATCCCCGTTGGCCTAGCGCTCGGGACTTTCGCGATAGAAGTTCCAACCGTTGTAGTACTCCTGCTGCCGCGGCTTGATGTCGAAGATGAAGCGGCCTTCGAAGTTGTCGGCCGGCGTCAACAGCAGCTGCAATCGACCTTCCGCCTTGTCGTAATTGAGGAAGGTGTGATCGGAGTTGTAGGAGTTCGGGTAGTCGCCATCGCCTTTGTCGACGTTGGCCGCGACCCGCCACGCGAGCAAGCCATCGATCAGCGGCCCGCCCGAAGCCACCGTGCCAGTGATGCGGCTGTTCTCGCCGAGCGAGACCTGCCACTCCGTCGTCGGTTCGAACGTCGGCCGCTTGGTGGTGACGCTGATTACACCGACGTTGGCGTTTTTTCCCGAGAGTGTTCCCTGCGGCCCGCGCGTCACCTCGATGGCTTCGACGTCGAAGAACCCGAACGTCGCCAGCGGATTGTAGGCATAGGGAACATTGTCGACGACCACACCGACGCTGGGATCCATGGCATCGGTCTGCGCCTGCTTGCCGATGCCTCGCATGGAGATGGCGCTGGTGCGCGAATTACCTGCGCTCCACGAAACGTTGCTGAGCCGCTGGACCAGCGACTTGATGTCCCTGGCCTGCAGCCGATCCAGTTCCTCGCCGTCCACGATGGAAATAGACAGCGGTATCTCCTGGGTCTCCCGAAGTTCGGTCCGGACCCGTGTGCGGGCGCCTATGACTTCCACTCCCTCGATCTCACTATCTTTCGCCGCGACAGCTGCGCCCGCCTCCGCCACCACGGATTGGGCACATGAAACATCGGCGGCCATGAGGAGCGCGCACGGCAGCACAATGTGAATTCCCGAAGCTTTCGTTGACATGATTCTGAAGACCCGCATGGCCAGACAAACACTCGAGCGCGAGCTCGCAGCAGGTTTCATCAGAGCAAGTGATATGCCCGGTGTGGTTAGTGGCCTTGTTTGTTTCCTGTTGCGCGCATCATTACGAGCGTAAGTCGTGGAGCGGACACGACCTTCCGCGGGTCATGATAAAATCGTATGTCTTCATATCCGGCCGCGGCATGGAGAAAACCCGAGAAGACGACTGTCCCGCTTCGAGCAGGTGGGTTCGCCGGATTGATTGATTTCTTACAGCTGCAGAATCCATTCGAGCAGCGCGCGCAGATCCGCGTCCGAGATCTTCTGTTCGCTGTTCGGCTGCATGGGCAGATCGCCCCATTCCCCTTCACCGCCCTCGCGGACTTTGGCAAAGAGTCGAGCCGGGGCCTGCAGATCGCCGCGATAGCGTGTCGCTACATCCTTGAATGCAGGTCCGAGCAGTTTCTGATCGACGCGATGACAGCTGATGCATCCGCCGTGGGTCATTAGTTCTTCGCCCGATGCAGACTCACCTGCATGGGCCAGCTGCGTAACGCTGAGCGCGACGGCAGTAAATATGATCGTACGCATCAGTTGGCGATCCCCGCAGGGGGACGCTTACTCAAAAGCGAATGCCTACTCGCGCATACACCTGACGGCCTTCGTTCTCGTACGGCGCTCCACCGGGATACCTGCGGCCGTTGTTGCGCACGGTGACGAGTCCCACTTCCTGGATGTAGTTGTCGAGCACGTTCTCGACCCCCAGCGTGATGTCGACGCTGTCGCTGAACTGATAGCTGCCGATCAAGTCGACGAAGGTTTCGGCGCCGATCTGCTCATATATGTACGGAACCGTGGTGCTGGCGACGTAAGTCCACTCACCGAAGTGCCGGCCACGAGCGGTGAGCTGCCACTGGCCGAATGAATAGTCGGTGGACAGATGGGTCGTGAAGCGAGGAATCGTTTTCAGGAAAGTGACGCGTGCCTGCTGGTCCAGCAACGCCGGGTTGTAGCGCGTGTACTCGGTGTAGTTGTAGTTGCTCGCCCAGGTGACACCGAGCGCGCCAGGTCCAACCGATCCCTGCCAGTTGGCCACCAGATCCAGACCCGTCGTACGCGTGTCGAAACTGTTGGTGTAGAACCTGACATGCGTCAGCTCATTCGCCAGCGGCACGTTCTGAGCCACGAGCTGTTGACGTTGCACATTCGTCAGCTCGAAGTCCGACGACAATCCGATGCGATCGTCGACATCGATCCGGTAAGCATCGAGCGTAACCGACGTTCCGGAGAACGGTTGCAGGACCACGCCGAAGCTCAAGTTCACCGACTCTTCAGGTGTGAGCGCCTTGCCGCCGAACAGCGCTGCCGCTTGTGAATTCGATGGCAACTGTGCGCGCACGTCAACCGAGCGAGCCACTTGAGGATTGACGTTCGGATTCTGGCTGACGTTCTGCAAGTACTGCTGCCCGGGCGTTGGCGCACGGAAACCTGTACTCACCGCGCCACGCAGACTGACAGCATCGGTCAGCTCGAAACGTGCCGCGAGCTTGCCGTTGGTCGTCGTGCCGAACAGCGAGTAGTCCTCGAAACGCGCGGCGACGCCTACGTTGAGGCGATCGGTCAGATTGACGTCCAGGTCGACGTACGCCGCGGTGTTGTAACTGTCCCAGGCACCGGCCGTCGCCGGATGCGCGCCTGGAAAACCATTTGCCGCCGGCGACAGGTCACGCAACGGGCCGACTGCCCACGAGGCGTACTCACCGGCGGTGATACGAAACTCTTCGCGTCGATATTCGAGACCGAAGCCCACGTTGACCGGGTTGGCGAGCGCCGTTTGCCACTGATACACGAAATCGAGATTGACGTTCTGTTCGCGCTGCTCGCGCGCGCCATTGTCGAACTCCGTCGGCGACAACGATCCCAGCGACAGATTGATGGATTCCTTCAACCAGTATTCGATCTTGTTGCTGCCGGCCGCGGCGGACAGATCCCAGTCGAAGTTCGCGCCGAGATTGCCCTTGAGCCCGGCGACGACGCTGTAATCTCGCGTGTCCGAACCGAAACGCGGCGTGAAGCC
>JBEVKA010000179.1:0-3121 GCA_040509855.1 Steroidobacter sp. | reverse complement strand
CGCAGCACGCGGATCATCTCCTGGTGGCCGACGTGAATGCCGTCGAACGCCCCGATGGTCAGCACACAACCGCGCTGGCGCGGCTGCAGGTTATACAGGCCCCGAATGAGTTCCACCGCGGCCCTCGCGCTACCCACAGTCAATCGATTGAGTCCACCGGTTGGCGGCCATTATAGGGTACACGGGACGCACCCCGCCGGCCTCATCCGGACGGCGAGACGGCCGTTTGCAGGCGGAATTGGCGAGCCCGCACGCCCATAAGCCACAACGATGCGAAATAAACGGCAATTCCGCCCGCCACCAGACCGGTCAGCCACACGATGCGCTCGAGCTTGGGGGTGACCAGCCAGGTCGCGACGTCGCCGCCGAACCACCACAAAACAGCTGCCATCAGCGCGCTCGCCACGACGATACGGATCAACAGACCTCGCATCGCCTGCCCTCGTCGCAATACCTGATTACGACGCAGCCCGAGGTAGAGCAGGCCAGCGTTGAGCATGGCCCCCACGCCGTTGGTCAGCGCCAGCAGCGTGTGGGCACCGGGCGTCTTGAGGTGGCCCGTCAGCGCCAGCCCGCCGACCACGACCGCATTCAGCACCATCGTCAAACCCAGCGCGCGCATCGCGACCTTCACCGGGCCTTTGGTGTTCTGCTGAGCGTAGTAGCCGGTCGCAAGCACCTTAATCAGGCTCCAGCCCAGCAATGCCAGCGAGAACGCCATCAGCGCGAGACGCGTCATCTCGACGTCGCTCGCCCGGTAGTTGCCGTAGTGATAGATCGCCGCCGTGAGCGGCCCCGCCAATACGAACAGCGCGACCGACGCGGGGATCACGATCAAGCACACGAGACGCACCGCCCACGCCATGGTCGCGGAAAACTCATCCGGTGATTGGCGCGCGTGCTGTGAGGATAGTGACGGTAGGATCACAGTGGCGAGCGCGATGCTGAAAACACCGAGCGGAAATTCGACCAGGCGATCCGCGAAGTACAGCCACGTCATGCTCCCGTCGGCCAGCAGCGATGCGATGCCGGTGCTAATCATGACGCTGAGCTGCCCCATCGACGAGCCGATGATCGCTGGTCCCATGAGCTTGGCGATACGACGTACCGCTTCGTGTTGCAGATTCCAGCGCGGGAGACGCAGCACACCGAGCTTGAGCAGCGCGGGCACCTGAATCACGACTTGCACCAAGCCGCCGACGAATACGCCCACCGCCAGCGCCACGACGGGCCGCTCAAAATAGCGCGAAAACCAAGCCGCGAACGCGATCATCACCAGGTTCAACGCCACCGACGTGAAGGCCGGCAGCGCGAACTTCTGATAACTGTTGAGCACGCCGCCGGCGAGCGCCGTCAGCGAAACAAACAACAGATAAGGAAACGTCCAGCGCAGCATCTCGACCGCCAGCTCATACTGGCCCGCTTCTTTCGCTGCGAATCCAGGCGCGCAGATGTAAACGATGACGGGCGCGGCGATCACGCCGATGATCGAGACGATCGCGAGGATTCCGCCGAGTGTGCCGGCGACTGAATCGACCAGGTCCCGCACCTCTTCCGTCGTGCGCTTGGTTTTGTACTCCGCCACGACCGGCACGAATGCCTGCGAGAACGCGCCTTCGGCGAACAACCGACGCAGCAGGTTGGGAATCTGGTTCGCCAGCACGAACACTTCCATGAACACCGACGGAATGACCGTTGCGTACACGACGTCGCGCACCAGCCCGGTGATCCGGGACAGCAGCGTGGTGATTCCGACAACGGCGGTGCTGCGAAAGAAGCCGCGACTCATGGCATGACGGGGCTGGACATGGCGAGCCTGGGCGGCGTCGAGATCGAGTGGGAGGAAGGCATGGGGCGGCAATGGTAGTGAAGATGGGGGTGGGCTGCTCGGGCAAAGTGCGTCAGCCCAGCTAGGACTGGCAGCCCAGCCTGGCGCTCGAATGTGGCGCGGATGAGCGCGCGAGGTGGCTCGTGGCCGGCCTCAAAGTGGCAATTGGTGGCCGCGCTGTGTAGGCGACCCGGCCGATTTCCTGGGAAATTACGGCGCAGGGCCTCTTTCCCCTTGCCATGTGGTCCCCTCATCGGCAGAATTCGCGGCCTTCTTTTCGGAGCCTTCACGACCGTGGCCAATATCAAGTCCGCAGAAAAGCGAGCCAAACAGACGATCAAGCGCCGCGCGCGTAATGTCGCCGGCCGCTCGAAGCTGCGCACCGCCATCAAGAACGTCGTGAATGCCGTGGAAGCCGGTGACAAGACCCTCGCCGCCGCCAAGCTGAAGGCCGCCGGCCCGATCATCGATTCGGCCGTGAACAAGGGCCTGATCCATCGGAACAAGGCTTCTCGCCATAAGAGCAGCCTGAATGCACGGGTCAAGGAGCTGTCGGCTTAACGTCGACGGACTTCGCGAAGATTAAAAAAGCCGGGCTCAGCCCGGCTTTTTTGTTTGTGGCGGCGGCGTTTTACGCCGTGGCTTCGCTTGGCTCGTCGATCTCTTCCAGGCGGGTCATGATGGACTCGCACAGCTCCTCGGTGCCTAGCCGAGCCAAGCCGGAGATGCGGACGACGGGGCCTTTCCAGCGCAGGCGACGGACGATGTCCTTGCAGACCTTGTCCGCCTCGTCGGCTGGTAACAGGTCGACTTTGTTCAACACCAGCCAGCGCTCCTTCGCCGCCAATTCCGCGCTGAACTTCTTCAATTCCGCGATGATCGAGCGCGCATCCTTCACCGGATCAGCATCCGGATCTGGCGGCGACACATCGATGAGATGAAGCAAGACGCGCGTACGCTGAAGGTGCTTCAGGAACTGGATGCCAAGGCCGGCGCCCTCCGCGGCACCTTCGATCAAGCCAGGGATGTCCGCCATGACGAAGCTGCGATGGATACCCACGCTCACGACACCCAAATTCGGGTGCAACGTCGTAAACGGGTAGTCAGCAACTTTCGGCTTCGCCGCCGAAACCGCGCGAATGAGCGTCGACTTACCCGCATTCGGCAAGCCTAGCAGCCCAATGTCCGCCATCACCTTCAGCTCGAGCCGCAGGTCGCGCTTTTCACCCGCTAAGCCGGGCATCGACTTCCGGGGCGTGCGATTGGTGCTGGTCTTGAAGCGAGCATTACCCC
>JBEVKA010000178.1:0-8822 GCA_040509855.1 Steroidobacter sp. | reverse complement strand
TGCAGTCGTGACCCAACGCGCCAACTCAGTGGGTTCCGGTAGGGGCGGCGCTGGCATTGCCGCCGCGATCGGACACCCATTGGGTGGCGTAGCGGATCAGCTCGCTGGTGGAGCGCAGGTTCAGTTTCTCGCGCATGTGGCGGCGGTGCGCGTCGACGGTTTTCATCGACAGGTCCAACCGCTGCGAAATTTCGCGAGTGCTGATGCCCTCGCCGATCAACCGAAACACTTCCAGCTCGCGATCGGTAAGAGCCGAAACGGGATCTTCGTCCGCCGCAGGCGATCGGCCACGAGCCACCTGACTGAGCAAGCGCTCGCCCATTGCCGAACTCACATGTCGCTGACCGCGCGCGACCTTGCGCAAAGCGCCCAAGAAATCGGTGCCAGCAACGTTCTTCATGACAGAACCACTGACACCCAGACGCAGCAGGCGCTCCGCATACAGCGCTTCGTCTTGCATCGACAGCACCAGCACGCGCACGTTGGGATGATCGTTGCGAATCCAGCGCACCAGTTCGATACCATCGTCCGGCCCGAGCGCCAGATCGACCACGGCCACGTCGGGTTCGGCACCATTGATCGCGGCCTGCGCGGCTTGCACGGATGCAGCTTCGCCCTGGAGCACGAATTCACTCTGCCCGGCGAGCAGCTGTTTCAAACCCTCCCGCACGAATGGATGGTCATCGACGATCAGGATCCGTGTTGGATCAGCCATGGTTGGTTGTTTCCTGCGTAATTCGCGACTCGGGTCACCAAAGCGAGCGCGATGCTGGCGCTCCGACGTCTAGCGTCAGTCTTGCGATGGCACAAGAATGGAGCAATCCCCATTTTCCACAGTGCTCACATGGTGATACGTTCGACAACGCGCTTACACGATGCCTACGCGCGACGTATGAACGCCTGAACCGGTCGCCGTGCTCCTGGAAGATCGCCTCATGAACAAGGATTCCTCCACTTCGCCGTCCGCACCGTTGCACTTCGTCCTGCTCGAGGACGATCCCAACGACGCCGAGCTGATCCAGCTGCAGCTGGCGCGGAACGGTCTGAACATCACCTGGCGTCACGTGATCTCGGAGAACGATTTCCGCGCGGCGCTGGCTGGCCAGCCGCCGGATCTGGTGCTCGCCGATTACACACTGCCGGGCTTCGATGGTCTCACGGCGTTGCGCATCGTGTTAGAGCGATCCGCCGACATCCCTTTTATTTTCGTCTCCGGCTCACTCGGCGAAGAGCGCGCGATCGAAGCGCTGAAGAGCGGCGCCACCGATTACGTATTGAAGGATCGATTGCAACGCTTGCCTGCAGTGGTGAATCGCGCGTTGTCCGAAGCGAGCAGTCGACGCGAGCGTCGCCGAGCCGAGGCCGCGCTCGAAGAACAGCGCATCCTGCTCAGCACGCTGATCGACAGTCTGCCGGAAATCATTTATGCCGTTGATACCGACAATCGCGTGACTGTCGTCAATCGCGCGCTGCTCGACACTCTGAACAAGTCGCGCGATGAAGTTCTCGGTCATCGACTGCTGGAGCTGTGGACCGAGGAGAATGTGGTCGAGATCGAGAATCAGGCCGCGACGACCATGCGCACCGGCCGGCCGCTCACCGATCAGGAGCGCGCGTGGATTGCGGCGGACGGCTCGGTGCGTTGGTTCACGATCACTCACGTGCCACTGCGAGATCACGGCACGGTCTCCGGCCTCGTGTCCACGGTTCAGGAAGTCACCCTGCGCAAGGAACTGGAACAGGAGATCCTGGAGATCTCCAATCGCGAACAGCGCCGTCTCGGCAGCGACTTGCACGACGGCCTCGGCCAGGAGCTCACCGGTTTGTCGCTGTTGATGAAAGGCCTGGAAATGCAGGTCGCGCGCGAGTCGCCGCAGTACTCGGCACAAGTCACCAAGATCACCGATCTGCTCGCGCGCGCCATTCAGAGCACGCGTTCACTGGCGCGTGGTCTGGCGCCGGTGAATCTCGAACGTGGCGGTCTGCCGGAAGCGCTGAAACATCTGGTCGCTCGCTGCAGCGACATGTACAGCCTCGACTGCACCTTCACCACCGGCGGACAGAAACTGCCGGACCTGGAGGAAGGCGCCGCGACTCACTTGTATCGAATCGCGCAGGAGGCTTCGACCAACGCGGCTCGCTATGCGCGTGCCACGTCGATCAACATCGATCTGCGTTCCACCGGACGCAAGCTGCAACTCGCGATCGCCGACGACGGCATTGGTCTGAGCGCCGGCCTGGCGCAAGGCCGCCCCGGCATGGGCCTGAAGATCATGGAATATCGCGCCCGCATGCTCGGCGGCGTCATCAACTTCGATGAGCCCGGCACCGGCACGCGTATCGTGCTGACGGCGCCGTTGCATCTGCTGCGTCAATCCAAGGAGAAGAAGCGGTTGGCGGTTGGCGGTTAGCGGTTGGTTCGGAAGCGGAGCGCCTTCTTAATCTAACCGCCAACCGCTAACCGCCAACCGCTTGTTACTTCCTCACCACCGGCACCAGCGTGTGATCCGCACCATTCCACACGTCGACGAACGATTCGATTTCCGATGCCGGCATCGACGATGCGATGAAGTCGCCCTGCAAGGCATCGCAGCCGCACTGTTCGAGGAACTCGAACGCTGGTGAGGTCTCGATGCCTTCGGCGCAGACAGTGAGTGACAGACTGTGCGCGAGCTCGATGATCGCACGCACCACGGTAGCCGCTGCCTTGCTGCTCTCGATCTCCTGAATCAACAGGCCGTCGATCTTCACTTCGCTGAAAGGCATCTTGTACAACAGCGTCAGCGACGACGTGCCGACGCCGAAGTCGTCGAGCGACAGTCCCACGCCCTTCACGCGCAGCCGCGTGAAGATGTCCATCACCAACTCGGGATCGTCCACCGACGCCGCTTCGGTCACTTCCAATGTGAGTTGTTCCGGACGCACTTCGAACTCGCGCAACGCGCGTGCGAGCCGTTCGGGAAATTCCAGGTCTTGCACCAGTCGCGGCGACAGATTCACCGCTGCACCAAGATCCAGGCTGCGCGTGCCCCAGTGACCGATCTGACGAATAGCGTCGGTGAGCACGAAATCGGTGAGGTCGACGATCAGGCCGGACTGCTCGGCCAGCGGCAGAAATTCGCCGGGATATAACAAACCCAGCCGCGGATGGCGCCAGCGCACCAGCGCTTCGGCGTGGCGCACATGCCAGTCATTCGCCGAGCGCACGACCTTCGGCTGGTAGTGCACGATCAGCTCGTGCTCATCGATGGCCGTGCGCAACTCCTCCACTGAAATGCGCGAGCTCGGCTCCAGATGAGTCGCGAGCAGGCTTTCGATGTCCTCGAGCATGGCCGGCTTCTGCAAGGCGCCGAGCATCTTCAATCCGAGCGACTCGCCCAACTGCCGCGCACTGGCCAGCACACGCTGATCCATGCCGCTCGCGAGCAGGATTCCAGCAGTTACGTTCTGACGCGCCAGATAGCGCAACGCTTCGATGCCATCCATGCCGGGCATCTGCAGATCGAGCAGGATCAGCGACGGCTCACGTTGCGAGAGCTGCTCGCGAAACGTGGCGGCGGTGTTGGCGGTGATGACGGTGCAGCCCACGCCCCGGCCGATCTGTTCGATCAGTTCCAGGAAGTCGGCTTCATCGTCCACTGCCAGTAACAGGTTCCTCTCACGCCGGGACACGCTGGTTCTCCTCTTTTGCGTCCAGTTGCGCGCGCACGCGCCTGGCCAGTTCTTCCAATTGATACGGTTTGGGCAGCAAGTCAGCCGCGCCGTCCAGCATACTCCGGTGCATCAGGCCGCTGTCGCTGAAGCCCGAGGTGAGCAGCACCTTCAGCCCCGGACGACGTTCGGTGAGCTTCTCTACCAGCTGCGTGCCGAGCAGTCCTCCCGGCAGCATGATGTCCGTGAACACCAGTGCGATATCGGGATACCGCATGAATTGCTCCAGCGCTTGATGACCGTTCGACGCTTCGAGCACCCGATACCCCAGGCTGGAAAGAATTTCAACCGCCGTGCCGCGCACCTCGCGATTGTCTTCGACTACCAACAGTGTCTCGCTCCCGCGCGGAAGATCCGCTTGCGGCGCGCCCTCGGCATTCGCTTGCGCCGCTTGGGCGTGCGAGCGCGGAAAGTAGAGTTGCACTGTCGTTCCCTGCTGGGGAGCGCTGACGATGTGCACATGACCGCCCGATTGTTTGACGAATCCATACACCATCGACAACCCGAGGCCGCTACCTTTACCCAGCTCCTTGGTGGTGAAAAACGGTTCGAACGCGCGTTTCAACGTCTCGTTCGACATGCCCGCGCCGGTGTCGGTGACTTCCAGCACCGCGTACTCCCCTGGAATGAGGCCGTCTTCGCGCGCAGAACGGTCCACGTCGATGGTCACATTGCGCGTGGCGATGGTAATCACGCCGCCGTTGGGCATCGCGTCTCGCGCATTGATGACAAGGTTGAGCACCGCGTTCTCCAGCTGGCCGGGGTCGGCTCGGGTGAACCAGGTGTCCACGGCCAGCTGTCTTTGAATATCGATATCGCCTGTCAAAGAGCGCCGCAGCAATTCGTACATGCCGCCGATCAGCCCGTTGAGATCGACGGTCTTGGGTTCGAGCACCTGCTGCCGCGCGAAGGCCAGCAGGCGTTTTATCAGCTCGGCACCACGCATGGCGGCGTTGAGAGAAGTGTCCGCATGCCGCAGCAGTCTCGGTGTCTGCTGCAAGGAGCGCGTCAGCAGCTGCATGTTGCCAACGATCACCGACAGCAGATTGTTGAAGTCGTGCGCGATGCCGCCGGTGAGCCGCCCCACCGCTTCCATCTTCTGACTCTGACGCAACTCCGCTTCGAGCATCCGCTTCTCGGTGATGTCTCGCGCGGCCACGAAACATCCCTGGATCTCGCCGGCGTCGTCATGGTGAGGAATGAACGCGGCTTCCAGATCGACCGGCCTGCCGAGCGTGTCGCGATAACGGCCCTGCCCTTCAACGGTCTTACCGAGCAAAGCCTCGTGCACATAGGGACCGATCGCGCCGTAACGGCGATCGCCAATCACATCGCGAATCACGCGGCCACGCGAATCCACCAGTGATGTGCCGAAGAACGATTGAAACATCCGGTTCGCGTACACGATGCGCTCGTCGCGATCGGCGTAAGCGACGAACAACGGCAGCGAGTCGAGCACCGTGCCGTAGAAATCCTGGCTGCGGCTCAGCGCCTTCTCGGCTTCGATCTGCGCGCTGATGTCGCTCAATGAACCCGCGAGACGCGTTGGTCGCCCCGAGGCATCGCGCTCGGCCTCGCCGCGCAGGCGACACCAGACGATGTTTCCATTGCGAGCGACGACACGACAGCGCAAGTCGAGGCGACCCTGATTTTCCAGGTGCGCACGAATCTTTGCGAGCACGCCGCTGCGATCCTCGGAATGCAGGACGTTTTGAAATGCCTGGAACGTGTTGGAAAACTCGGCGTCGCCATAGCCGACGATGTCGCGGAAACGGCTGGCGTACCAGACGTGGCCGCTCAACAGATCCCACTCATATAGACCGTCCGACGTGCCGCGGATGGCGCGTTCCCAACGCTGCTCCACTTCGTGCGCAGTGTGCTGATCTCGCTTACTGCGTGAGATGTCCTGAAGCACGCCGATTACGCGCGACGCTTTGCCGGCGGCGTCACGACGCATCACCTTGGCGTGCGCGCGAAACCATTTGTATGTTCCGTCGCGGGTCGGCAGCCGATATTCGCATTCGAAATACGCGGTGACGCCGTTGAAGTGACGTTCGAACTTGTCGAGTACCGTTTCTTCCGGCGGCAGCATCAATCGATCGGACAGCGCTTCGCGCTTGAGCAGTTCGCTGGGCTCGAGGCCGAGCGTCGTGCGCCATTGGTCGTTGTAAGAGACTTCGTCCAGCTCGACGTTCCAGTCCCACATCGACAACCCGCTCGCCTCCATCGCGATATCGAGCCGGGCTTCGCTGGCGCGTAGCGACTCGCGAGCACGTTTGTATTCGGAGATGTCTTCGAGAGTGATGACGACTCGTCGGGAGTCGGAAGCGACGGCACGTGCGGTCACGCGCGTCCACAACATGCTTCCGCTGCGACGTTGGATGTGCCACTCGGCGGCGTAGTCTTCACCAGCCAGAATGGCGTCGCGCAGGCGTTGATGAGCGGAGGCGTCATGGCTCGACCCGCCCAACAGTTGCAGGCCGCATTCCAAAAGCTCAGCGCGCTCGTAACCGCTCAGGCGGGTGAGCGCGGGATTCACATACGTCAGCGCGACTTGCGCCCCGTCGCGCACGGCAATCGCAATCCCATGGACGACAGCGTCGAGCACCCCTGGGGCATCGATCGCCTGGCTTCCATCGAGAGCAGACATGAGTTGATCCGGAATGCGGCCCACTTGCGGGTCTGAAACGCCATGAATCCGGCCGGAATGGCCGCAAGTGGCGCAGTCTGAACAAAGTCACGCACCGAAAATGTGTTGTGGGAGTCATATTTGATGACTCGCGATCGGGCCATCCTGGCCCGGCGGGTACGTCCATGTACCTGGGGGTAGCGCCCGGCCAGGGTCGGTTGAGCGGGCGCTTATCTCGCCAGCCAACCACCATCCACCGGCAAAATCGTGCCGTGGACGTAGTCGGACGCGGCTGACGACAGGAATACCGCGGCGCCGCCGAGATCCGATGGCTTGCCCCATCGGCCCGCGGGAATACGGCCAAGGATGTCCTTGTTTCGCTGCTCGTCGGCGCGCAAGGCGGTCGTGTTGTTGGTCTCGAAATAGCCGGGCGCGATCGCGTTGACGTTGATCCCGTACTGCGCCCACTCATTCGCCAGCAGTCGCGTGATGCCCGCCAGACCGCTCTTGCTCGCGGTGTACGACGCCGTCCGAATGCCGCCCTGGAACGAGAGCATCGATGCGATGTTGATGATTTTGCCGCCCCGACCCGCCTTCACCATGGCTTGCGCCACGGCCTGGGCCAGGAAGAACGGCGTCTTCAAATTCACATTCAGCGCCGCGTCCCAATCCTGCTCGGTGAACACCAGCGCATCGTTGCGACGAATGATGCCGGCGTTATTGACGAGAATGTCGACGCGACCCGCCGCTTCGATGGCCTGCGCCACCACACGCTGCGATTCGTGACTGCGCTCGAGATCGGCATACAGCGAATGAAACTTGCGCCCGACCGCCGTGATGCCGCGTTCGGTATCGCCGGTGTTCGAGCGGGCCACACCGACGATGTCCGCGCCGGCCTGCGCCAGCGCGACAGCGATGCCTTGGCCCAGGCCGGTGTTGACGCCAGTGACCAGCGCCACCTTGCCGGCGAGCGAGAATGAAACAGATTGAGTCATGATTTACTTCAGTTGGCAGATATCGAGGACATTCATGTCTGTGTAGTCCAGGTTCTCGCCACCCATGGCCCAGATGAAGCTGTAGTTGCGCGTGCCCGCGCCCATGTGGATGGACCACGGCGGCGACAGCACAGCTTCTTCATTCCGTACGACGATGCTGCGTGTTTCATCGGGCTCGCCCATTAAATGCATCACGCGCTGATCGCCTTCGAGATCGAAATAGAAATACACCTCCGAGCGACGGTCGTGCAGGTGCGGCGGCATGGTGTTCCACACGCTGCCCGACTTCAGCAGCGTCATGCCCAGCAGCAGCTGCGAAGATTTGCAGGTCGCCGGCACGATGTACTGATAGATGGTGCGCTCGTTGGATGTTTCCGCCGCGCCGCGCTCCAGCGGTACCGCTTTGTCGATCGAAATGTGCACGGCTTCGAAACGCGCATGCGCAGGAGTGGACGCGAGATAGAACTTCGCGGTCTCGCCGGCCTTCGCGGCTTCGAACACCACATCCTTGGTGCCCATCGGAACATACAAACCGTCCTTGGGCGCGAGGTTGTAGGCCTGGCCATCCAATGTGACTTTGCCGGCGGTCTTGCCGATATTGATGACGCCGAGCTCACGACGCTCCAGGAACGGCTTGCCCTTCGCCGAAGCGGGCTCAGTCTGTTCCGGCAGACGCACCGCCTGGCCGGACGCCATGGCGCCGCCGATGACGAAACGCTCGTAGTGCGTGTAGTTGAGCGCGATCGAGTTCTCGCTGAACAAGCTCTCGACCAGATAGCGTTCGCGCAACTGTTCGTTGCTGACGCCGTCCATCATGTCCGGATGCGTGGCGTGATACGTTTTCTTGAACACAGGAATACCCTTCAAAAAAGTGGGCGTCGCCGTTACAGCTTGTAAGCCTGTTTCGGCAGCCGATAAGCGAGATCCTTCGCGACCTGGACCGCGGCGTCTTCGTCCATGCGATGCTCCGACACCAAGCGCGCGAGATAAACGCAATCGATGCGGCGTGCCAGATCGTGACGAGCCGGAATGGAAAGGAACGCGCGCGTGTCGTCGTTGAAACCAACCGTGTTGTAGAAGCCGGCGGTTTCCGTGGTGTATTCACGGAAGCGCAGCATGCCTTCCGGACTGTCGTGGAACCACCACGACGGACCCAGCTTCAACGCCGGATAGTGACCGGCCAGCGGCGCGAGCTCGCGGCTGTACACGGTTTCGTCCAACGTAAACAAAATGATCGACAGCGTCGTGCTGTTGCCGAAGCGATCGAGCAGCGGACGCAGCGCTTGCACGTACTCGGTTCTCTCCGGAATATCACAGCCCTTGTCGCGGCCGAAGGTTTCGAACAACCAGCGATTGTGATTGCGGAACGAGCCGGGATGAATCTGCATCACCAGACCATCATCCATGCTCATGCGCGCCATCTCGGTGAGCATCTGCGCGCGAAACAGCTCCGCGTCGTCGCCACCGAACTGGCCCGAGAGCACGCG
>JBEVKA010000177.1:0-6842 GCA_040509855.1 Steroidobacter sp. | reverse complement strand
CGGCGCCAAGGGCATCATTCTCTCCGGCGGTCCTGAGTCGGTCACCGACGCGAAAGGGCCGACGGCTCCGCAATCCGTGTTTCAGCTCGGCGTGCCGGTGCTCGGCATTTGCTACGGCATGCAGACCATGGCGCAGCAGCTCGGCGGCCAAGTCACCGCTGGCTCGCATCGTGAGTTCGGCTACGCGCAAGTCACATTGTCGACGCCGTGCAAGCTGTTCGATGGCTTGCTCGACCATCGCGATGGGCAGGGGAGGTCGCTGCTCGATGTTTGGATGAGCCACGGCGATCGCGTCGATCAGTTGCCGCCGGGGTTCGTCGCGGTCGGCTTCACCAACAGCGTGCCGCTCGCGGCCATGGCAGATGAAAGCCGTCACTACTACGCGGTGCAGTTCCATCCGGAAGTGACGCACACCCTGCAGGGCGAGAAGATTCTCGAACGTTTCGTGCGCGAGATCTGCGGCTGCGAAGCGCGTTGGAGCCCCGGCAACATCATCACGGACTCCATCGCTCGCGTGCGTGAACAGGTCGGTCGCGACAATGTGCTGTTGGGATTGTCCGGTGGCGTGGATTCTTCTGTCGTCGGCGCGCTGCTGCATCGGGCGATCGGCGATCAGCTCACCTGCGTGTTCGTCGATCACGGCCTGTTGCGGCAGGGTGAAGGCGATCAGGTGATGGAAACATTCGCCAAGCACATGGGCGTGCGCGTCATCCGCGTGGATGCGGAGGAACGCTTCCTGACGGCGCTCAAAGGCGAAGTCGATCCGGAGCGCAAGCGCAAGATCATCGGTCGCCTGTTCGTCGAAGTGTTCGAAGAACACGCGTCCAAGCTGCAAGGCGTTCGGTGGCTCGCGCAGGGCACGATCTATCCCGACGTCATCGAGTCTGCCGGCGCTCGCACCGGCAAGGCGCACGTCATCAAGAGCCATCACAATGTCGGCGGTCTGCCCGAGAAAATGAATTTGAAGCTGCTCGAGCCGCTGCGCGAGCTGTTCAAGGATGAAGTGCGCAAGCTCGGCGTCGAACTGGGCCTGCCGCGCGAGATGGTCTATCGCCATCCTTTCCCCGGCCCGGGCCTGGGCGTGCGCATTCTCGGCGAGGTCACCAAACAATATGCCGACGTGTTGCGTCAGGCGGATGCGATCTTCCTCGACGAGCTGCGCAAACACGATCTCTACGATCGCACCAGCCAGGCGTTCGCCGTGTTCCTTCCCGTGCGTTCGGTCGCCGTGATGGGCGACGGGCGTCGCTACGACTACGTCATCGCGCTCCGCGCGGTCGAAACAATCGACTTCATGACGGCCCGCTGGTCGCGCCTGCCCTATGAGTTCCTCGACCTGGTCGCGCGCCGGATTTGTAACGAGGTCAACGGAATTTCTCGCGTGACCTATGACATTTCAGGGAAGCCGCCGGCGACCATCGAGTGGGACTGAAACCTCTTCGGTGAGCCTTATGGTGGGCTACTTCGGTCGGGGTTCGTGCACAACGTCGAATTCGGGCAGCTCATGCACTCCTGATGCTGGCAATCCACACCAGCTATCGGTGAGTGCCCGGACGAAGTGGGATCGATCCGCGGCGGAATATCGCTTTTCCATGTCTTCGGCACCGCCCACGAGGGCATGAGCCAAATCGGATTGGAAAGTTTTGCCGCCCATGGCGGAGCAGATTTCAGTGAAGGCGTCATCGACAGGATCGATCGTCGTTCGAATGAAGCCCTTCGGATCGCCGCTGAAGAATTCGTTGTAGTGGTCTTTCATCTGTGAGATGAGATCCGCTTTATCCTGATCGGATAGCGACATGTAGGCGGCTCTGTCCGGTGGTCGTTCGGTATTGAGTTGGTGCAGGGTGTTGCGGACGGTGTGCGCATAGCGAGCGAGGGCATCCGCTGATTCGCGATCAGCTGTGGCTATTGGCCCATTGTCTTTCAGTCTTTCGCCGAGCTCTTGCTGCTCGCGATGAAGGTTCGTCAGCAACTCCGTCATCCTGTATCGAAATTTGATCGTATCGTGATCGGAAAGCCGCTTGGGATGGCGGCTCACGATCAACGCCGCATTGATCCACCCATTCAACTCCTCTTGACCGCGAGCGCTCAGCTCTGGGTAGGGCGGATCGGTCGGCAGCACGAAGCTGTAGACGAATTCGAACGACACATCGCCAAAGGCTGTGATTAGCGCGCTGCTGCTGATCGCGGTCGGATCCTGTCGCCTCAGCTCTTGAACAATGGTGCCAATGGTCTGAGCTTTGAGCATTCGGCCTTGTTCGAAAAGAATTTCATTCTGACCCTTGATGAGCCAGATTTGCGCGGCGGCTATCACGAGTGCGGCAACACTGCCGACTGCAAGAATCACTCGCGGGCGAAGATAGGCGAACGTCAAGCCGATGGTGGCAGACATAGGGAAGTCTCTAGCGCCCCGCCGCCACGCCCAGACGTCTTGCGCGAACGTGCGTACCGCGCCAAGAACGCTGGACTCGCGCTCCTTCAGCTCTTCTCGTAGCCCTGCGATTTTTTCGTTGAATTCGCTGCGAAGCAGAGCGATCGATTCGGGTTCCTGGTCGGTCATGGTTGTGTTTTTGTTATCCCGATCGTCGGCACAGCAAGAATAAAAAGGGCGAGCGGCTAACCCGCGTTGCGCCGCTCGCAAAGAGAGCCATGGGATCATCCTAGACCCGGCGTCTCGTGCTTCGATATCGATCGTTCGGTCTAAGTAGACTTGCCCAGGCGTCGCGACTTGCACTCGGGTTTGTGAGATTCTAGGCAGATGGACTTCCTCTCCGCCGTCGTCACCCTGTTCCTCATCATGGACCCGCTCGGCAACGTGCCGATCTTCCTCTCCGTGCTCAAGCAAGTCGCGCCGGAGCGGCGGCGGAAGGTGCTGGTTCGCGAGGTGTCGATCGCGTACGCGGTGCTGTTGTTCTTCCTGTTGGTGGGCGACCGCGTGCTGGCGCTGCTGCAGATCCAGCAGGAAACGATCAGCATCGCCGGCGGCATCGTGCTGTTCCTGATCGCCGTGCGCATGGTGTTCCCGCAGACCGGCGCGTTGTCCGAGTCGTCCGAAGGCGAGCCGCTGGTCGTGCCGCTCGCCATTCCTCTCATCGCCGGTCCCTCGACGCTCGCGACGTTGCTGCTGCTCCGTGCGGACACGGACAGCATGTTTCAACTTTGGCTTGCAACCACCATCGCCTGGGTCGCCACCGCCGCGATCCTGATCGCCGCACCGTTCTTCTATCGAGCATTGGGCGAGCGAGGCCTGGTGGCGATGGAACGTTTGATGGGCATGGTGCTGGTGATGATTAGCGTGCAGATGTTCCTGAACGGTGTCGCGACGTTCATGGCGCGCTGAGCTACTAAAAATGGGTGATCGCGCGAGACGCCAACCTGGACTGGGCGGCCGAGGGCGCGTCGGTGGCGCCGAAGCTGCTGCAGTTGCCGGTGGCGGAGGAGACCGTGCACCAACTGAGCTGGCCGCCGGGTTATGCGTTTGGGATCGGCGTGCTCGAGCTGGCGTGTCTGGTGCTTTATCTGTATCCGCGCACGAACGTGTTTGGAGCGGTGAATGTTTCCGCTGCGGCGAATCCCCTAGGCGCTTCCCCGAAAATGGAGCCGGGGGCGGGCGGAAAACGCGATCCGAGCCCGCTTCCGCGGCAGATCGGCCCTGTAGAGAACCGACGAGCCGCCGATGCAGTGACTGATTCCCCCGGCCCAAAGCGTCATGGTCAAGTCACTCAAAGCTCGAATCGCGGTTTTCATCAGCGTGGTGCTGCTGCCGATCTCTCTCGGCGCGGCGATGTATTTCGCCATGCGTGACGGCGCGCAGCTGCGCGAACAGGCGTCCGCTCAGGCGGCGCGAGAAGTTTCCAGCGTGCTGGACCTGCTGACGGTGAGCGATCAGCAGCTGAGCCTGCGCGTGCAGTCTTCCATGAAGTTGCTGCAGGATCGCAGTCGCAATCTCGGCTCGGCGAGCACGGGCTCGACGGTGAAGGTCGGCGAGCACACGGTTCCGGATCTGATGTTCGGCAATCAGCCACAGGCCGAGAAATATGAATTGGTCGACGCGATCACTCAGATCGCGGGCGGCACCGTCACGCTGTTCTCCAAGTCGAGCGACAAGTACGTGCGCGTGTCGACGAATGTGATGAAGGAAGGTCGGCGCGCAGTGGGCACCGTGCTCGATCCCAAGGGTGCGGCGATCGTCGAGATCAACGCCGGCCGGCCGTTCTACGGGCAGGTCGATATTCTGGGCAATCCATACGTGACGGGTTACGAGCCGATTCGCAACGCCGCCGGTGCGACCATCGGCGTCCTGTACGTCGGCTATCAAGTCGACCTGAAAGTGCTCGAAGACACCGTCGGCCAGGCCAGATTGCTCAACGGCGGCGTGGTCGCCGTCATCGACGACAAGGGCAAGGTGCGTTACCACACCCAGGGCGCGAGCGAAGAGACCGTGGCGGAAGCCATCGATCCGGAAGCGTCGGGCTGGGTGCGCTTCGAAAAACCATTCGAAGCCTGGAATTTCAAAGTCGTCGCCGCTTATCCCGCCGCCGAAGTCGCGGCCGCTCAGCGTTCACGCGCGGCTACCATCATCGGTGGAGCGATTGTCATCGGCTGCCTCGTGCTCGGCGTGCTCATGTCGCTGCTGCAAAAGCTGGTGCTGCGCCCGATCGGCGGCGAGCCGCAAACCGCGATGGATATGATGAAGCGCATCGCCGCTGGCGATCTTTCCGCCCGCAGCATCGGCGCGCCCGACGGCAGCGTGATCGGTGAATGCGAGCGCATGAGCGCGAAGCTGGCGGAGATCTTCGCGCAGGTTCGCAAGGCCTCGATATCGGTCGGGTTCTCGGCGGGCGAAATCTCACAAGGCAATGACGACCTCTCGTCGCGCACGCAGGAACAAGCCGCCTCCCTCGAACAAACGGCCGCGAGCATGGAAGAGATGACCGCGACGGTGAAGGCGAACGCGGATAACGCCCGCCAGGCCGATCAGCTGGCCATCGAAGCGCGGCAGCAGGCTGAGCGCTCGGTCGAGATCGCCACCCGCACCACCAACGCGATGAACGAGATCGATCAGTCCAGCCGCAAGATCGAGGACATCATCGGCGTCATCGACGAAATCGCGTTCCAGACCAACCTGCTGGCGTTGAACGCGGCGGTCGAGGCCGCTCGCGCCGGCGAGCAGGGCCGAGGTTTCGCCGTGGTGGCGTCCGAGGTGCGAGCGCTCGCCCAGCGTAGCGCCACCGCCGCGAAGGAGATCAAAGGCCTGATCGGCGAATCGGTGGAGAAGGTGCGCGCGGGCACGGGTCTGGCGGACGAATCGGCAAACGCGCTCAACACCATCATGGCCAGCATCAAGAAGGTGAGCGGCATCGTTGGCGAGATCGCTTCCGCGAGCAAGGAGCAGGCGGCCGGTATCGAACAGGTCAACACGGCGCTGACCAAGATGGACGAGTCAACCCAGCAGAACGCAGCACTGGTCGAACAGGCGGCCGCGGCGGCGAAGGGCATGGAGCATCAGTCGCAGCAGCTGATTACCGAAGTCAGCTATTTCCGTACGGATGACTCGAACGCAAGTACGCAGCAGCCCAATGTGGTGCGTTCAGCCCCGCTAGCTGCTCCACAAACAAACAATTCATTTTCGCGGGCTGCCTGATACTTGTTTGTTTCGAGTTCTTGCCGGTAACCCACCGGGTAAATCTAACAACAGCGTACGCCGACACCGTTAAAGGTTGTCGGCGTGCTTCCTATTGGGCATGCTTGCCCGGCGCCACTTTAGGGAATTCATCGAAGGAGAAGACTTGCGATGACTGCGTCCGCCCGCCGTTTGCTGTTGCTGGAGCTCAACGAGCTGTGCCCGAGCCTGATCGAACGCTTCATGGCCGAGGGGCACCTGCCCAACTTCAAGAAACTGCGTGAACGCTCGCGCGCCTTCATCACTCACACCAACGAGGCGGTGCTGGAGCCCTGGATCCAGTGGGTGACGGTGCACACCGGCGTGCCGCTCGACCAGCATGGCATCGTCGACCTGGACGAGGCGGCCAAGCTCAAGTATGAAACTTTCTGGGATCGCCTCACCGCCGACAAGGTGCTGTTGATGTGTCCCATGAACGTGCGCTTCGAGCGCACCGACGGCTCGATTTTCATGCCGGACCCTTGGGCCGCGTCGCAAACACCGTCTCCCGAAGTCGAGCCGTTCTATCGTTTCGTGCGCGCGGCAGTGAACACACATGCGCAGTCGCGTGGCATCGACAAGAAAGATGCGATCAAGGCCGTGCGCTACCTCGCCAGCCACGGCATGAAGGCGAGCACCGCGCTATCGTTGGTGACGCAACTCATGCAGGAGCGCATGGGCGGCAAGGACGTGAAGTGGCGCCGCGCGACCATCCTGGACAAGTTGTGCTGGGACGTGTTCTCACACTTCTGGCGCAGCGACCGCCGTCCGCGAGTGGGCGTGTACTTCTCCAATGCGACCGCTCATTACCAGCACAAGTACTGGCGTCACCACGAGCCCGAGGCATTCTCGCTCAAGCCGGACGCCGACGAGCTGCGCAACTACAGTTCCGCGATTCTCTACGGCTATCAAAGGCACGATGAGCTGCTCGGCAAAGCCATGAAGATGGCTGGCTCGGATACGGCGATCCTCCTGTGCACGGCGCTGAGTCAGCAGCCGATGCTCGATTACGAGGAGCGTGGCGGTAAATCCAGGTTCGTGCCCAAGGACTACGGGCCGCTGCTGGAGGCGTTGGGCGCACCTTCGAATGTTCGGGTGGAACAGATCATGGCCGAAGAGGCGCGCCTGCATTTCGAGAGCACGGCGGACGCCGAGTCGGCGCAGGCGAAGCTTCAGGAAG
>JBEVKA010000176.1:0-4858 GCA_040509855.1 Steroidobacter sp. | reverse complement strand
AATACCAATACCTCGCGTGAGGATCTCGAGACCGATCAGCTCGGCGGCAAGATTGGACTGCAGTATCACCTGACCGACGACATCATGTTGTACGGCGCGTACTCGCGCGGTTTCAAGTCCGGCAAGTTCGATATGGAGTTCCTGCACACCGACGACACGCCGTTCCCGCAACGGCCGCTCGATCCGGAAATCCTCAACACATTCGAAATCGGCTTCAAGTCGACGGTCGATTCCTCGCTGCTGTTGAACGCGGCCGTGTTCTACAACATCTGGAAGGATCAGCAGGTATTCAACGTGGGCGTGAACGGCCCCGAGTTTTTCAATCTGCCCGAATCGCGAATTTACGGCGCAGAGGCCGAGCTGGACTGGGCACCGGCCAGGGATTGGCTGGTGACCGCCAGCCTCGGCTACCTGCACACCGAGATCACCGACGTCACCGGCATCGACTTCGATTTGCGCCAGGGCGACTTTCAGAAGGGTCACGAGTTGCCGCTGGCGCCGGAGATCACCGGCAACGCAGGGTTGCAGAAGACGTTCACGTTCGCGGCCAGCTCGCTGGTGTTGCGAGCGGACTATCGTTACCAGAGCAGCTCGAAGGTGAAGTACAGCCCGCAGCCGCCGATCGATGAGTACGACTCGCGCGCGGAGGTCAACGCACGCGCCTCATTCACCTATGGCGAGGACGAGCAGTACGAAATCTCGGCCTTCGGCAACAATCTCACCGACGAAGAGTACTGCATCGAAATACAGGACCTGCGCGGCGTATCCGGATCGTTCTACTGCGTGCCCAATGACGGGCTGGCGCAGTACGGTTTGCAGGCGCGGGTGCGTTTCTAAGGAGTGACGTCATGCCACAGGCTCCCGATACCGAATTCTGGCGCGACATTCCGCCGATCGAGAAAGTGTTCCGGCCGGGCGCGTTGCCCGAGGTGTATCACGCCAAAGTGGCCGAAGGCGACGAAAGATATTTCGTGCCTTTCAGCGACACCGTCAGCTCCAAGCCGCTGTGGATCTCGATTCAAAGAAACATGTGGGCCGACGTGCTCATGGCGAAGCGCGCGGGGCTGGTCAATCGTCACTATCACCCGCACCAGATCTTCGCCTACACCATTTCTGGCAAGTGGGGCTATCTCGAACATGAGTGGATCGCGACGGCGGGGGATTTCATCTACGAAGCGCCAGGCGAGAGTCACACGCTGGTCGCGTACGACAGCGGCGAGCCCATGCGTGTGTTCTTCGTCGTGCAGGGCCCGCTGATCTGGCTGGACGAGCAGGGCAATGCCATAGGGCAGTACGACGTATTCGATTACATCGCAGCGGCTCGCGCGCATTACGAAGCAGTGGGCATCGGAGCCGACTACGTCGACTCGCTGCTCCGCTGATACGAATAGATAAGCAGGGGGATCGCAATGGACAAGTTGGCCGGCAGGTATTCACTGGTCTCAGTTATATGTTGCTGTACCGCTGGCATGGCATCGGCGGCGGAATCTGAGCAGTCGGGCGGATTCGTGCTGGAGGAAGTGCAGGTCACGGCGCGCCGAGTGGAAGAGCGCTTGCAGGACACGCCGGTGTCCGTCGCCGCATTCACTCCCGAGTCATTGGAGCGACGTCAGGTGTTCTCCACCGATGATCTCGATCAAACCACGCCCAACCTGGTGTTCAACAGCAGCGCGCGTCTTGCAGGAAACAGTTCGGCGGTCGTCATAACGATTCGCGGCATCGGCCAGACGGATCCGACGCCGGATGTGGATCCCGGCGTGGGTCTGTACATCGACGATGTGTACATGGGGCACGGCGTCGGCGGCAGCATGGACTTTCGTGATATCGAGTCTGTACAGGTGTTGCGCGGTCCGCAGGGAACGGTGTTCGGCAGAAACACCATCGGCGGCGCGGTGTTGATTACCACCAAGGATCCGGCCAAGGATTTCGGCGGCACGGCCAAGGTCGGTTTCGGCACTGACAATCTGCGCGATGCGTTCCTTGGATTGGATTTGCCGATCACGGATACGCTGGGAGCGAGGTTCTCGTTCGGCTCGCGCGACCAGGATGGCTTCATCGACTATCCGTCGCAGGGCAAGAAACTCGGCGACGTGAATACCTATACCTTCACGGGCAAGCTGGTGTGGGCGCCCTTCGAACAGCTGACGGCCAAACTCATGCTGGACTATACCGAGGCGGACGAGAACGGCGCGGCGTTGACCAATGTGGCGATCAATCCCACATCGGCGTTTCCGCGCAATGTGAGTTTTCGCGCCGGCTGCCCCGGCATGACCAGCCTGGCTTCGCCGGTGCCGCAGATCGCCGATCCGCGCTGTGCGAACGATCTCATGCTCGGCGGGCCGTATGTGAACAACGGCGCGGCCGAGGTCAACAGCGATCTCAACAATCGTGGCGTGGGCCTCAACATTCAATACGACCTGACGGATCGCTGGTCGTTGAAGTCGATCAGCTCCTATCGAGAGATTGCATGGAACGGCACGCGCGACGCCGATGGCACGCCCTTCCCGATTCTGTCCACCAACTACGATGTCGAGGGCGATCAGTGGAGCCAGGAACTGCAGCTGATCTACCGGAGCGAGCAGCTCACCGCGGTGAGTGGCGCATATTACTTCAAGGAACGTTCCGACGACTTTCTGATCGTGACGTTCTCGCCGCCGGGCGTCGCCGTTTCGCCGCCCGGATTTCCACCGCCATCGACCGGCAACTGCGATTGTAATCTGGTCAAGAATCACAGCTGGGCCGCGTTCACCAACTGGACGTATAAAGCCACCGAGCGCTTGAGCATCGGTGCCGGTGCGCGCTACACGGCGGACACCAAAGGATCGCTGCCGGACGAATACGATCTGCGCACGCCCAACGACAAGTGGCTGCCGGTGCGGTTGTATGAAAAGACGTTCTCCAAGACCACGTTTTCGGGCAACGTTTCCTATCGCTGGTCCGACGCCGCGATGACATATGTCAGTTATTCGCAGGGCTTCAAGGGTGGCGGCTGGAACAGCCATTTCAATCGCGCCATCCAGCCCACCGATCCGCATCTGTTCAAGGAAGAGACCGCGGAAAGTTACGAGGCGGGCTTCAAGCTGGACTTGCTGGCGGATACGCTGCGTTTGAACGGCGCGGTGTTCACCACCGACTATCGGAATATGCAGTTCACCTATCGTATCGGCGTGGCGCCGTTCCTGTTCAACACCGGCAAGGCGACCATCAACGGCGCGGAGCTGGAGCTGACCTGGGTGCCGCTGGACGCGCTCATCATCGAAGGCGGCGTGGGTTATCTGGATGGCGCGATCAAGGAGGTCGATACGTTGATTAACGCGGTCACCGGCGTATCCATCACCAATAAGCTGCCATTCACACCCGCCTGGCAGGCGAATCTCGGCATGGGTTATCGCATCGTCGTCGGCAGCGGTTGGAATGTCACGCCGCGCGTCGACGGTTTCTATCAAAGCCGTACCTGGTTCGACGAAGGCAACACGCGACAGATCGCTCAGCTCGACTCCGTGAAAACCGTGAGCGCGTCGCTGTCGTTCCAGTCGCCCGACGAACGCTGGCGTGTAGTGGCCGCTGGGCGCAACCTGTCCGACGAGCGGTACTCACAGGGCGGCAATCCATCGTTCACCAGCTCCAGCGGTTACGCAGAAGCGTCGTACGTGCGCGGCCGTGAGTATCTCATCAGCCTGGCGTACGACTTTTGAGCGCAGCTGTCACGGCACAGACGAGAGAGCAATCCGCATTCCGGCGCGTGGTGCTGGCGAGCTCGATCGGCACGGCGATCGAGTGGTATGACTTTTTCATCTACGCGTTCCTGGGCTCGCTGGTTTTCGATCGCGTGTTCTTTCCGCAGGTGAGCAGCACCGCCGGCACGATGGCGGTGTTTGCAACGTTCACGGTCGGGTTCCTGGCGCGCCCGCTGGGTGGCATCGTCTTCGGCCACTTCGGCGATCGCGTGGGACGCAAATCGGTGCTGATCGCCAGCATGCTGCTGATGGGATTCGCGACTGCCGCGATCGGCTGCTTGCCATCGTTCGCCGAGATTGGACTGTGGGCGCCCGGTTTGCTAGTGGTGCTGAGATTCCTGCAGGGATTCGCGTTGGGCGGTGAATCCGTGGGCGCGGTGTTGCTCACCGTCGAAGGCGCACCGGTGAGCAAACGAGGCTGGTTCGGCGGCGTGATTCAAGCGGCGGGGCCCGCTTCGGTGGTGCTTGCCTCGCTGGCCACAGCGGCGGTGAGGAGATTGCCGGAAGAGCAGTTGCTCTCGTGGGGATGGCGAGTGCCGTTTCTGGCCAGCCTGGGACTGGTGGTCGTTGGGCTGTACGTGCGGGCGCGAGTGTTCGAGGCTCAGTCGTTTATTGCCGCTCAACGCGCGGCGCCGAAATTGCCGATCGCCGAAGTGCTCGCTCATCACCGCAAGCCGGTTGTGATCGTGCTGCTGTTATCGGTCGCGGAGACAGCATTCTTTTATCTGACGGTGACGTTTTCGCTCGCATATGGCGCCCGGCTGGGCATCGCCAAGAGTGTGCTCAGCGACGCGGTGTTGTTCGGCAACTTGCTGTCGATGTGCGCCGTGCCTGTGTTCGGTGCGCTGTCCGATCGGCTCGGTCGCCGACCTGTGTTCGCCGGTGGGCTGGCGTTGGGACTGTTGTTCATCTACCCGTTCTTCCTGCTGATCCAGAGCTTGAATCCGTGGGCTGCCACCGCGGCGATCGTCATCGCGGCCGGTGTCATTCATCCGCTGATGTTCGGTTCCGAGAGCAGCTTTTTCGCCGAGCTGTTTCCGACCGGCGTGCGGTTCACGGCGATTTCGGTCGGGAAGCAACTCGGCACCATCCTGGGCGGCGGCCTCGCGCCGCTGATTGCG
>JBEVKA010000175.1:0-4714 GCA_040509855.1 Steroidobacter sp. | reverse complement strand
CGCATGCGGATCTCGTGTTATTCGACCCGACCACGGTGATCGACCGCGCGACATTGCAGAACGCGACGCTGATATCGCTGGGCATCGACAAGGTGTGGGTGAATGGCAAGCTGGTATTTCAGGAGCGCCGGAGCACCGGTGCTCGCGTGGGCCAGGTCATACGAGCGAAGCCAACGACGCCGTGAAGTGGTGCCATCCGGTCACTACCCCGGCCTCGGATAGCAACCGCCGTCGCTGCGTGAGCAGTTAGACTGGCCCCATGAGCGAAACGACCGCCCGAAAAATGTATGCACCCGGCGCCTACGCCGCGAGCGATCCGGCAGCGATCGTGGCCAAGTATCCGTTCGCGCATCTCATCACATCGGTAAATGGCGAAAGCTTCGCTACGCCGACGCCGATTCTGTTCGAGACCGACGATACGCGCTCGACGCTGGTCGGCCACATGACGCGTGTCAATCCGCATGCGCAAGCCTTGCAGCCAAACCAGCCTGCGCTGGTCGTGTTCTCAGGCCCGCACACCTATATCTCCGCGAGCTGGTATCGTACCCTGCTCACAGTTCCGACCTGGGATTACGTCGCGGCTCAGGTGCGCGGGCGACTGGATCCTATCGATGATGATGAGAGCCAGCTCAACGTACTACGTCGGGTCGCCGAAGTGATGGAACGTGGCAATGAGAATCCGTGGACGTTGGAACAGGCGCCCCCGGGCAAGGTGCAACAGCTGCTGCCGCGCATTCGCTCCTTCCGGATCCGCATCGAGCGTATCGAAGGCGTCACCAAGCTCAATCAGACCCACCCGGCGTCGGACCGCCTGCTGGTGATTCAGCAGCTGTTGGCACGCACCGATTCCGACAGTCGTGAGATCGCTCGCCTCATGGCAGGCCTGCCGTCTCAATAAACATCAAGAGCCGCGATTGCGGTCGATGGTGGGATGCTCACGCCGCAGTTTGGCGATTTCGATCAGCTGACGGTCGCGTTCTCGTTCCAGCTGCACGGTGTCGCGACCATCGACTTCGGCACGGACACCGGCGGCGATCGCGTCACACACCTCTGGTGTGAGCTTCGGATTGCCCAACGTCGCCCAACGCCGTTCCTGGCTCGGCCCGGTGTGCTGCAAGTAATGTTCGATGCCACCCTCGCCGCCGCCGATGTGATAACCGAGATGCGTGCCGATCACCGACCAGCGTAGACCGGGTCCGTGGATGAGTACCTTGTCGACATCCTGCGCGTCGGCAATACCTTCAGCGACGATGTGAACAGCTTCGCGCCACAGCGCCGCGACCAGGCGGTTGCCAATGTGACCGGCCGCTTCCTTTTTCATGCACACCGGCACGTGGCCGAGACTGGTGAAGAATTTCACCGCGCGATCGAGCACGCCGCGATTGGGACAGAACAATTCGACGATCGGCACCAGGTGCGGCGGATTGAATGGATGCGCGATGACGAAACGCTGCGCATGTTTCAAACCATCGGCGAGCTGCGACCAGGTGTACGACGACGTACTGCTCGCGACCACGCAGTCGTGGGTCACCGCCGATTCGATGTGCTGATAGATCTGGGCCTTGAGCTCCAGCTTCTCGGGCGCGTTCTCCTGCACCCAATCCGCGCCCCACAGCGCTTCTTCGATGCGATCGCAGATCACCACATCCGCGCCCTGCTGAGCGCCGAGTTCGATCAAATGCTCGCTCGCGACGGCGACTTTGTCAGCGAATGTCGCTCGCACGCCGGGGGAGGGATCCCACGCACGAACGCGATGGCCACCGACCGTCGCAAACAATGCGGCCCAGCCGGCGCCGATCGATCCACATCCGATTATGGTGACATTCACTGCGTATGCCCCGAACATGCCCGCGCCATCGCGAGCCGGGCGCATGATAGGGTTATTTGGCGGCGAAGTCCCAGCGGCTTGCTATGCCGCCTTGCGCCGACCGCGTCGCGCCAGCCACAGCACGCAAACGCCGAACACCAATAGCACCCCTCCCCACCACACATTTATATGGGTGGCGTCGGAGCCCTCCGTCAGGCCATGGCCCAGCAGCAGCGCGCCGAGCATGGCGAACAACAATCCCAGCGGCCAGCGCACATCCAGACCAGCAGGTTGACTCATCGCGGCCTCCTCACCAGAAGATCACGCTCAGCACGAGCGTCAAACCGAGCACGATGACACCCAGCGGTGCGGGCCGGCCATACCACGGCACGCCGTGCTCTTGCGGCTTCTCGGTCAGCGAATACACCAAACCGACGAGTTCGCGATCTTCGCGCGGACGCGTGAACAGGCTGATGACGATGGTCAGCACGAAGCACGCCGTGAACGCGTAGATCGCGGTCCAGAAGTTCTGCGCCATCTCGCTCGGATACGATTGCATGACTTGCAGCCAGCCGCCCTTCACGCCCGGCGTTGCGCCGACGGCGAGACTCAAACCATGATGAAGCGCGGCCGCCAGTGTGCCACTCAACAAACCAAAGAATGCGCCGTGCCCGGTCGCGCGTTTCCAGAACATTCCCAACAGGAAGGTCGCGAACAGCGGTGCGTTCACGAACGCGAACAACAGCTGGAGCATGTCCATGATGTTGTTGAAGTGGTTGGCAACGTACGCCGCCGCGACCGACAAGCTCACGCCGACGACTGTCGCCACGCGCCCCATCATCAAGTAGTGCGCGTCGCTCGCGCCCGGACGTATGTAGGATTGATAGATATCGTACGTCCACACGGTGTTGAACGCCGTCACGTTGCCCGCCATGCCCGACATGAAGCTCGCGAGCAGCGCCGTCAAGCCCAGGCCCAGCATGCCGTTCGGGAAATACTCGATCAGCAGCATGGGAATCGCCAGGTCGTAGTTGAGCGCGCCATCCGCTTTCTGAGGCAACGCGAAGCCGGTGACGTCGGCGTTTTGCGTGAGCGCGATCGCAATCATGCCCGGCAGGATCACCAGAAACGGAAACAACATTTTTGGCACGGCGGCGATCATGGGCGCACGCCTCGCGGCGGACATCGAGTCGGCCGCCATCGCTCGCTGCACGACCAGGAAGTCGGTGCACCAATAACCGAACGCCAGCACGAAGCCCAAGCCCATGGCGGTGCCGAACCATTCCACGCCCATGGGATTCGCGCTCGCCTCGCCCGTCATGCTCCAGGTTTGAGTCCACGCGCCTGCTTCGTAGCCTCGCGACGTCGCGACTTCATTCAACGCCGCGGTCAAACCGTCCCAGCCGCCGACGTCTTGCAGTCCGAGGAACACCAACGGCGCGAAGCCGAACACGATCAGGAAGAACTGCAGCACTTCGGTGTAGATCGCGGACGTCAGGCCGCCGAGCAGGATATACAGCAACACCACGCCGGCCGACACCCAGACGCTGAACGTGAAATCCCAGCCGAGCAGCAGGTTCAGCAGCAGCCCCATCGCGTACATGGAGATGCCCGAAGAGAAGATGGTCATGGCCGCGAACGAGATCGCGTTGAAGCCGCGCGTCTTCTCGTCGAAGCGCAGTTTCAAATATTCCGGCACCGAGCGAGCACGCGAGCCGTAGTAGAACGGCATCATGAAAATGCCGAGGAACACCATCGCCGGGATCGCGCCCGTCCAATAGAAATGGCTGGTGGCGAGCCCGTACTTGGCGCCCGACGCCGCCATGCCGATCACTTCCTGCGCGCCGAGGTTGGCGGAAAGAAACGCCAACCCGGCCACCCACGCCGGAATGGAGCGGCCGGAGAGGAAGTAGTCCTCGCTGCTGCGCATGTAGCGCTTCAGTGCGTAACCGATTCCGAGTACGAATATGAAGTACAGGACCAGGATGGCCCAATCGATCGCGGCTAATTTCATTTAGAACTTCAAGGTCACGTCGAAGAGATAACGCCGGCCATACTCGTCATACCGTCCGATGCGATTCGATTCGTTGTCGCGATGCATGCGCAGCGGCTCGTCGGTGAGATTGTTCACCTGGAAGCGCAGTTGGACGCCGGAGCTTAGTTGATAAGACGTGCTCAAATCCAGCACCGACTCGTCCTCGAGGGTTTGCAGGTCAGCCCCGTTCCAACCATAGATGACGGTGAACGGACTGTGATATTTGAAACCCAGGCGTGCCTCCAGCGGCCCGGAGCTGTACCACAGGTCGAACACCGCTGTGTGCTCGGCGAAGCCCGTGCCGGTGAGCGGATTGGTGATGGGCGCAAACTCCTCCACATCCGAATCCACATACGAGTAGTTGGAGTACACGCCGAAGTTCTCCAACGCGCTCCAGAAATAGAACGGCGTCTGGAACGTGATCTCGGCGCCGGTGATGGAGCCGCCTTTGCCGTTCATCGGCGAAGCCACCGCATATGTGATGCCTTGGAACGTCTGCGGATCCTGCCTCCAGCCGATATATGACGAGACATCCTTGTAATACGTCGAGAAGCCGAGCAGCGCTTCGTCACGGAAATACCATTCGTAGGATGCGTCGAACTGCGTTGCCTCGAACGGTTCGAGATTGGGATTGCCGGCACTCCCCGTGTACGGCAGCCAGTTCGTCAGCGTGCGGCTGGCACGCAGTTCATCGAGCGGCGGTCGCGCCACGACCTTGGCGACGCCGAAACGCAGGATGGTCGTGTCGGTGAGATTGAAATTCACATTGACGCTCGGCAACGCGTCCGTGTAGTCGTGCTCGACATTGACCGGCGCCAGCGCGCTCGCACCCGACGCTTGCTGGAAGCCGTCGCTGGCCGTCTGCACGTCCA
>JBEVKA010000174.1:0-12660 GCA_040509855.1 Steroidobacter sp. | reverse complement strand
ATCGGGCGAATCCACCACGCCGAGCGGCTCGTCGTACATGTGCACCAGCTCTTCCATCTCGTTCACCGAACGCTGCAGGTGATGGATGTGCTGGCCGATGTCACGCAAATAACCATGCACGACGAAATAAGTCGTCAGCACATAGGTGATCTCGCCGGGCGTGGCGCGCCCGTTCCACCACAACCACAGCGCAGTGCCGGTGATCGCCGAACGCACGAGCCACAGCAACGCGAGCTGACCCGAGCCGCTCCAGGTGTGACGCATCCAGGTGCGATGCGTACGGCGCGACCATTTGTCGATCACTCGCCCCAAACGCGCGTCCTCGCGCGCTTCGGCACCGAATGATTTCACGACGGCATTGCCGCTGAGCGCGTCGGCGAGCACGCCGCCGATGCGCGTATCCAACGCGTTCGAGAGACGAGAAGCAGGCGCGATCACGCGAGTCGCCAACGTCAGCGTGAGCGTCACGTAAGCAATCGCGCCAAGCGCCATCACCAGCCCCATGATCGGCCAGCGCTGACCGAGCAGCACCACCGTGCCGACCAGCACCACCATCGACGGCAGCAACGCGAGCAGCAGCACGTCGTTAATCATGTCGATCGCCCACATGCCGCGAGTGATCTTGCGCACGATGGAGCCGGCGAAGCTGTTGTTGTGCCAGTCGGTCGAGAACCGCTGCACGCGGTTGAACGCGCCCTGCGAGACCTTGCGCATGATGTTGAGCGTGAACGGCACGATCGCCCACCACGACAGATGTCGAAGGAGCACCATCACTGCGCCGAGCGCGGCCATGACGACGAACGCATGCAACGCCACGTCCGCCGCTGCCCGCCCCTGCGCGAGCGCATCGACGAGACGGCCGGCGTACACGGGAACGAGCACTTCGGTGAGCGTCGCCAGCATCATGCCGAGCGCAACCACGACCACCAGCGACTTGTTTGCCGCCCAATGCCGGAAAGTGAAAGCGAGAACGTTACGAAGGGCTTGCGAGCCCTTGGTGCGAACTTTGACCATGACTACATTGCGCGTTTACCGCGCAATCCTTGCGAAGACGTTGAACCAGGAGATCGGGGGACGGCGGCTTCGAGCCGCCAGGCAGGTCAGAACCTACCGAGGCCGACTACGGGCGGGAGGTGCAGTCGCGACGTGTTCATCGATGCCCTCCTCTTCTTCGCATGGTCAATGACGGGATGTGCATTGAAACATTGTTGCCGCAGCGGAGCAAGCCCACCGCGGTACTAGTGCACGACTCCCTTGCAGAGCGCGTGGCTCGGGAATGCCGGAGAACTCCGGCAGCGGCTTACATGGGCAACGGTGCAACTCCGATCAGGCGCACGTGCAGCCACATCACGAAAATCACATAGATCGCGAGGCCGCCGACCACGGCGATCACATCATTCATCTTGCCGGGAGGGGCGGTATGGATCGGGCGTACGACGCGACGTTTGAAAGAAATGCGGTCCGCCACTGCCCATGCCAGGAAGCCACCGAACAGCAGCACATCGGCGAGCATGCCGTTTGCTAACAAATGCGCGAGCGCCCAGAACTTCACCGCTGCGAGCATCGGATGCTTGAGCGCCGTCTTGATGCGACCGGGCATGTACGCGGCGAGGATCAATGGGAACACGGGCAACATGATTAGAGCGCTCAGGTGTCGCGTCCAGATCGGCGGTGCGTAGAGCAGGATCGGATGCTGCCGCGCCTGGCCGTAGCCCCAGATGATGAGCAGAAAACCGACGATGGAGATCAGGGCGTACAGCCCTTTCCATGGGCGTTCGCCCATGCGAGCGACGGCGCTGGCGCGCAGGCCCGGCGAGAAGATCTCGATGGAGTGAATGCCGAGGAACAGCACCAGGCCGAGGATCAAATACAACATTTGGCTAGCTCCAGGCTGGCATCGTTGGCGGCTTACTTGGCGTGTGCGGCTTGAGCGGCTTTGCGGATCGAACTCAAGGTGGCGTTGGGCGTGATGCCTTCGGCGTCGATGCGGATTTCGATCAGGGCTGGCTTACCTGCCCCCAATGCACGCTCGAAGGCAGGCGCGAACTGTTCGGTCGTCTCGACAATCTCACCGTGCGCGCCGAACGCACGTGCATAGGCTGCGAAGTCTGGGTTCACCAGCGACGTGCCATGCACGCGAGCCGGGAACTCGCGTTCCTGGTGCATGCGGATGGTTCCATACATGTTGTTGTTCACAACGATGATGATGACATGGATGTCGTACTGAACCGCGGTCGCCAGCTCCTGGCCCGTCATCAGGAAACAACCATCGCCCGCGAACGCGATCACCGCCCGCTTGGGATAAAGCGCCTTCGCCGCGATGGCCGCGGGCACACCGTAGCCCATCGCGCCAGACGCCGGCGCGAGCTGCGTTCGAAATCCGCGATAGCGATGGAAACGATGCACCCACGTCGCATAGTTGCCCGCGCCGTTGGTGATAAACGCATCGGCCGGCAGCACGCGATCCAGATGTTGAATCACATCCCACATCTGCACCTGGCCCGGAATCTCCTTGCGCGCCTGCCACTCTCGATAGTCCGCATTGGCCGCGGCGGCATTCGCTCGCGATGGCTCGCTCGTGATCTTGGGCAAACGCGCCAACGCATCCGCCATCACCGTCATGGTCGCATTGACCATCAGGTCCGCGAGATAAAAGCGACCCAGCTCCTCCGCATCCGGATAGATGTGCACCAACTTTTGCGTCGGCACCGGACCTGCGATCAATTCATAGCCGCTGGTGGTGATCTCACCCAACCGTCCGCCGAGCACGATCAGCAAATCGGAATTCTTGATCCGCTGCGCGAGCTTCGGATTGATGCCGATGCCCACATCGCCCGCGTAACAAGCATGCGAGTTGTCGAACAGGTCCTGTGAGCGAAACTCGCAGCCCAGCGGAATCTGTTGTGTTTCGACGAAGCGCCGCAGGTTGTCACAAGCTGCCTGGTTCCAACCGCTGCCGCCAACCATGAGAAACGGCCGCTGCGCGGCTCGCAGCATTTCGGAAAGTTGCGTGAGCGACGATGGCGACGGTGCCGACTCCACACGTTGCCACGCGCGCGCGTCGGCAACTTGAGCGGTGCCAGTCAAAACATCTTCCGGCAGCGCCAGCACCACGGGCCCCATGCGACCACTGGTCGCGACCTGATACGCGCGCGTGATGAACTCGGGAATGCGATCGGTGCGATCGATCTGCGCCACCCACTTGGACATGGGGCCGAACATGCGGCGGTAGTCGATCTCCTGAAACGCCTCGCGCTCCAGGAAATCCGTGCCCACCTGGCCGATCAGCAGAATCATCGGCGTCGAGTCCTGAAACGCGGTATGCACGCCGATCGAAGCGTTGGTCGCGCCCGGCCCGCGCGTCACCAGGCAAATGCCCGGCTTGCCCGTCATCTTTCCATACGCTTCCGCCATGTTGGCCGCGCCGCTTTCGTGGCGACAGGTAATCAGGCGGATGCGATCGCGCACCGTGTACAGAGCATCGAGCACCGGCAGATAACTCTCGCCCGGCACGCAGAAAGCAAGCTCCGCGCCGTGCGTGAGCAATTGATCGACGATGAGCTGGCCACCGGTGCGGACGGCGGGCGGAGTCGTGGTCATGGCTACCTCGAGCTCGCCAAAGACAGGGGACGAGCCTTCGCTGGGGGCGCCATCTTACCCAACGGCGAGTCGCAGTGCTTCCGCCAGCCCGCCTTCTTCTACATCGCCCACTGTGCGAGAGGCCGCCGCGATGACGGCCGGATCGCCGTTCCCCATGGCGATCGGATGCCCCACGACGCGCAGCGCCGACAGGTCGTTGCCCGAGTCGCCGACGTACATCACGTCGCGCAGATCAATGCCATACGCGGCGGCGACTTCACGAATCGCATTGCCTTTGCTCACACCGTGCCGAGTGAGACCGATGAAACGAACGCCCGGCATCAACGGCGATGTCGACACTGCCATTTCCAAATCGGGTGACGCGGTCACACGTTCCGCATCAGCAGGCGACATCAACCACTGAGCCCGAACCACGGGCGGCGGCAATGTTTCGAAACGTTGTGCTTTGAATGGCAGGCCGAGCAGCTCGGCATGTTCGCTCGCCCACGCGGAGTCGCTTTCGACGACGTACGCGCCGTCGCTGTACAGCTCCAATACCTGTTGAGTGGCGCGAGCCTGCGCGATCAACTCCTGAACGCGCTCCGTGGGCAGCGGGGTCGAGCGAGACTCGTTGGTGGCCAGATGCACCACGCTGGCGCCGTTCTGGAACATGTGCCAGCCATCGTGATCGAGCCGCCGCGCATACTCACGTGCAATGCCGAAGGCAGGGCGACCGGAACACAAGGCGAGACGAACACCGGCCGCACGCGCACGCGCCGCCGCTTCCCACACAAATTCAGGCACGACTCCGGAGCTGCCTACGAGTGTGCCGTCGACATCGATACCGATCAGGCCGATCAATGCTCACGTCCCATCGCCGCAGGTCGCGCCATAGTAGCGTGACCTGCGGCCAATCGGGGCGACTCACTCGCGATTGATCCAGGGCGTGACGTCGTAGATCAACAGGTCGGCCTGGTTGTCGCTCTCGGTCATGAAATAGCCGCGCAGCGCTTGTCTGTTCGATTGTTTGGCCAACGGCTCCAGCCAGAAGGCGTTATGCGTGAGTGCCAGCGTGCCGGTCGCGCCCGCGCCTTCGTCGATGAACAGATTCACCGGAACCTGATGCTCCAGGCGATTGCGCCGCAGGTCGATCAGATCCAAACCGCCGAACGCGATGCTGCCGCGAGGCGAGTTGTAGGACGCGACACCGCCGCACAACATGAACTCCACGCCCTGCGAGTGACAATCCTGGTAGTCGATGTAGAACTGCGGATTCGGCACCCAGTCCGACGTGACTTGCACCTCGCCGCGGCGACCCTTCGACCATTCCCACGTGTAGAAACGACGCGAGCCCCAGCTCACACCGCGAATGGTGCGGTCATGAACGTTGTGAACCACGCCGCCGATGTGATCGTCCTCGGTGAACATCAGCTCGGCACGCAGCGTCTTGGGATCGATGCGATAGACGTTACTCGCGCTGTTCGGCCGATACTCGGCCACCGGCACCCACAAATACTTGCCGTCGAAATCCATGCCGCCCGGATGATATTTCGCGCCGTCGGTCAGCTCGACCTTGCCGAGCAGCTTGCCCGACGCGTCGAACTTGAACAGCCAGCCACGGCCCGCGCCTTGCGAGCGATCGATGCTGAAGTCGTAGAGCGAATCCGTCGAAGCGCCGTTGCGCACGGTGCTTTCCAGCACTTCCACCGACGAAGCGAAAAACGTATCGCCAATCTTCACCAGTCCCTGAGTGTGAAAGGTCTGGAAATTCACACTCACCGATTGCACCGGCGTCCAGATCGCGTTCTTGCCGAGCAGGCGAAACAGCGTGGTGGTCTTGTTGTCGCGCGACTTGCCGACGTTGGAATGCGAGTCGCCGGCCGACGCGCCCGTCAGCTGCGCGCCGAGCGCCAACCCGAGTACCAGAGCAGATATGAATTTCACGGTGCCTCCTGAAACGATCGAGCGAGGCACCGGTTATACCGACCGATGTTTACCGTTTTCTTGCGGTCAACATCAGATACCCATGAGCGCCAGTCCTTGCGCGACCGAGGAGAACTCGTCGCCACCCACCAGCTTGTCCGCGCCGAACTTGGTCGCAAACAATTGTCGGACGGCCGGCACCAGCGCGGTGCCGCCAGTCATGAACACCTTCGTGATCGCCGCGGGTTTGATCCCAGCGGTGACGACCGCTTCATCCGCTTTCGTTTCGATCCGTGACAAGTCATCGGCGATCCATTGTTCGAACTCGGCGCGCGCCACCGAGCGATCGATCTCGATCGGACCGGCCTTGAATTTCAGCTGCGCGGCAGGCTCGACCGTCAGCGCCTGCTTCACGCGCGACACCGCCTGAAACAAGCTGAATCCTTCTTCGTTGCGGATGACGTGCACGAGTCCTTCGAATGCGTCGCGATCCACGGCGGAACGCAGGATGTCGGTGATGTGCCGCAGTGTCTGACGATTGTTCATCATCGACAGCTGATGCCAGCTGGCGAAGTTGGCGTAGATCCACAACGGAATCGGCAGCAGTTTGGTTTCGGGTTTGAACTGCGAGCCCAGGCCGAGCGTCGGACACACCGCGTTGTAAACGATTTGATAGTCGAAGCGATCGCCGGCGATGCCGACGCCGGTCTGTGCGAGCGGCGTGATCTTCGGCACCTTGCCGTCCGAATCGACTTCGACGATGGAGAAGTCGCTGGTGCCGCCGCCGAGATCCGCAACCAGCACCAGATGCCGGCCACGCGCCCGGCTGGCGAATGCGTACGCCGCAGCCTCGGGTTCGAGCCGCACCTGATCCGCTGGCCGGCCGGCGCTCGCGAATGCTGCCTTGAGTCGCGTTTGCGCTAGGTCATCATCCGGAGCAGCGCCCGCGAATTCGATCGGCCTGCCGACCACCAGCGGACAGTGACTCAGCAGCTCGCGGGCGGACGTCGCGTCATATAAATGTTCCAGCAGTGTGCCGATCAACGCTTCGAGCGTGTAGGTGTGCGTGAACACCTTGGTGTCCACGAAAGCTTTGCTGCCAAGAAACGATTTCAGCGATTGCACCAGTCTCGCCGGTCCGGTGCGCGCGATGTAGTCGGCGATGGCGTCGGCACCGGCGCTGCTGATCGGCCGATCGCGAGGATTGGGCTCGGCGGGCCGGAAACACAAAATCGAAGGCAACGCCGCGCCTTCCCCGGCGCGAGATGTGACTTTCAGAACGGCGGAAGCACGATCGGCCCCGACGATGGCAATGACGGTATTACTGGTGCCGAAGTCGACACCAATGGACAGCGGACGCATGAGACGGAGATCCGAGGAGCGCAAAGGGCGCGCATGATAACTGATCTAAACCAGCGACTCGGGCATCCTGCCACTCGCGCTGGGGGCACATCCCTGTGCCTGGACATGATTAAACTAGCGCCATGGACGACTGGGTGCTGAAAGCTCTGCAACGCTGGCCGAACGTGCCGGCCCTGTTCGGCTGGCTGGGGCTGGACCGGCGCGGCCGGTGGCTCATTCAGGGCGAGACCATCAGCCATGCGCGCATCGTCGAAACGATCAACCGCAACTATGGCGTCGACGCTCACGGCCGCTGGTATTTCCAGAATGGTCCACAGCGCGGTTACATCCAGCTCGCATCGACGCCATTGATCCTGTTCGTGGCGGAGGATCAGTCAGGATTGATTACTCACAACCAACTGCCCGTCACGCGCGTTGACGACGCGCATCTGGACGAGGAAGGCGCGCTAGTACTGTTGACTGAGCATGGCGCAGGCGAACTGATCGGCTCGGATCTGCCGTGGGCGCTGGAGCGAATGTCATCTCACAATCGCGCCATCGACGATGACACACTCTCGGCCGCGCTCGCTCTGCCCTCGGGATCACAAACAAACATCACATTGTCGTTCGCATCCACGACCCTGCCGCTGCGACGATTGGACTTCGCCGACATGCCAGCGACATTGGCATTCGAACGCCAACCCACGCCTCGCGAGGGTGAGAAAACCGCCACCAAAGCGATGGATTAGATCGGAAAATACGGTTCCCGTTCGCCGAACCCGGCGTGACATGCTCCGGCGCGGATGCGCGAACATGGGAGCCCGACCGTGAATACTTCCTCCAGGCTTGCTCTTTACGGCATTGCGATGATCGCGAGCGGCATGGCCTCGCCGCTGCTGGCCCAAACAAACAATGCGGAGTCGCGCTGGAGCCTGGGCGTCACCGGCGGCACGCTCGGCATTGGCCCGCAGCTCGCGTTTCGCCCCAATGCCTATGTGGGCTTCCGCGCCAACGCCGGGTTTCTCTCGGTTTCGCGCGATGAGGAAGTGGACGACATCGAATATACCGGCGACGCCGACCTGAATTCCTACGGCGCCATGCTCGACTGGTTCCCGATGGGCGGCGGCCTGCGCATTTCCATCGGCGGTCGCGCCAACAATACGGAAATCGAACTGGTCGGCTCGCCCACCACCAACGTCACCGTGGGTAACACTACATACACGCCACAACAGATCGGCACGCTCTCGGGCACGGTCACCACCGACGATTTCGCGCCACTGCTGACGCTCGGCTACGGCGGCACACTTGGCAAAGGATTCACCTTCGGCGCCGAGATCGGCGTGCTGTTTCAAGGCGAACCCCAGATCAGCGACTTGCGCGCCACCGGCTTGCTGGCCAGCACGCCGCAGCTGCGGGCGGACATCGAGCGCGAAGAGCGCGATATCGAGGATGAGATCAGCGACTACGACCTCTGGCCCATCCTCCAGCTCGAGCTGCAGTATCGGTTCTGAAGCGCGCAGCACTTCTTAATACAAATATATACTATCGCCGGTACACTCCCGCGCCGGTGACAATCGACGCTCCAGCGTCGACGCGCCTACTTTCACGCAATTTTCACGCGACGTATTACCCGGCGCTCACGTCTCGTGTTCACGCTGTCGTGCGATCGATCTCAAATCGCGCCAGGGAGAATTCATCATGCATTCCAATCGTCCCTCCACGAATCTGGCCATTGCCGTCGCGGCCGCGCTGTTCGCGAGCGTCGCGCTGGCCCAAACGCCGGTTCACAAGCACTACCAGGACAATGAGTCGTTCGACACACCGTCGGCTTCCGGCGCGATCGCGCCTCGGCTACAGAACGTCGGCAAGCATGTGTTCCCGGTCACGACCAAATCTGAACAGGCGCAGCGTTTCATCAGCCAGGGATTGAACCTGGCCTATGGCTTCAACCATGCGGAAGCCGCTCGCGCGTTCGCCGAGGCCGCGCGCCTGGATCCGGACGCCGCCATGGCTCATTGGGGCCAGGCGCTGGTGCTCGGACCTAACATCAACATGCCGATGGCGCCGGAAGAGGAGCCCAAGGCGCTCAAGCACATTCGCAAGGCGCAGTCGCTGAAAAAGAAAGTCTCGCAGCGTGAGCGCGATTACATCGATGCGCTGGCGTTGCGCTTCACCGGCAAACCGGAAGATCGCGCGGCGGCGGATCAAGCATATGCGGGCGCCATGCGCATCCTGCAGGAAACCTATCCGGACGATCTCGACGCAGCGACGTTGTACGCCGAAGCAGTGATGGATCTGCGCCCGTGGAATTACTGGACGCGGGATGGTCGCCCTTACGATCAGACGCACGAGATCATCAAAGTGCTCGATCGCGTGCTGGGCAGGAATGCGGACCATCCGGGCGCGCTGCATTTCTGGATCCATCTCTGGGAGGCGAGCAACACGCCGGAAAAAGCGGAAGCCGCCGCGGATCGATTGATGCCGCTCGCCCCGGCCGCCGGGCATCTGGTCCACATGCCGGGCCACATCTATCAACGCGTCGGCCGCTACGCCGATGCGATGAAGTCGAATCAGCTCGCGATTCTCGCGGACGAGGACTACATCACTCAGTGCCGTGCGGAGGGTTTGTATCCACTCGGCTACTATCCGCACAACGTACATTTCCTGTGGTTCGCCGCCAGCATGGCCGGCCAGAGCAGGATCGCGATCGAATCGGCGAACAAGACTGCGCATGCAGTCCCGCAACAGGCGGTGAAAGAGATTCCGATCCTGCAAAGCTTCATGCTCACGCCGGACTACGCGCTGGTGCGATTCGGCCGCTGGGATGAAATCCTGAGTGCGCCCGCGCCGCTTGCGGACACGATGTACACACGCGGCATTCGTCACTATGCCCGCGGCATGGCGTTCATTCGCAAGAAGGACTTGAACGCCGCGAAGCAAGAGATCGAAGCCGTGCGCAAGCTCTCCAACGATCCGAAGCTGATCGAGACGCCCTCGTCCATGTCGCAGAATCTGGCGGACGCGGTGCTGCGAGTAGCCGTCACGGTGCTCGATGGCGAATTGGCCGCGGCACAGGGCAACTATGAAGTGGCGATCGCGCATCTCGACCAAGCGGTTCGTTATCACGACAACCTGATCTACACGGAACCGGATGACTGGCATCAGCCGGTACGGCACGTGCTCGGCGCGGTGCTGCTCGACGCGGGTCGCCCCTCCGAAGCCGAGGCCGTGTATTGGGAAGATCTGCGCCGCAATCCGCAGAACGGCTGGTCGCTGTTCGGACTCGCCAAAGCGCTGCACGCCCAGAACAAACACGATCAGGCCAAGCTGGTCGAGGCGGATTTCAAGAAGGCCTGGGCGGACTCCGATATCACATTGACGGCGTCGCGCTTCTGACATGACTCGTAACGCGATCCTCGCGGGGGCGCTGCTGTGGACATTAGCCACGGCAGCGCCCGTTCACGCCGACGGGCCAGGCGCTTATCGACCGCCACCAAAATCCGCGAAGCCAGTGCTCTCGGAAGAGCAGGCGATCGAAGCATATAACTTGGGCTATGCGGCCATACAGCGCGCCGATCATGCGACGGCGCTTGCCGAAGCCACTGCCGACCCGAAAGAAAAGCAAACATCACAGCGCGCGGCCACCGAGCAATACAAACAATCGCTGCGGCACTTCGAGGAAGCCGTGCGCCTCGATGCTTACATGTATGAAGCGCTCACTTATCTCGGTTACGCCAATCGCAGGCTCGGCCGGCACGAGCAAGCGCTGGACGCCTATGAGCACGCACTGAAGCTCAACGCGGATTATTCCTATGCCATCGAATATCAGGGCCAGGCTTATCTCGGCTTGAACCGGATCGATGAGGCGCGCTTCAACTATCTGCGTCTGTATGGACTCAACAAAGGCCAGGCAAAAAAGCTATTAACGGCAATGCAAGCCTGGCTGAATGCACCACACGCGGGCATCGAGGTGGATGAATTCGCCGCCTGGGTCGCACAGCGGGCCGAGCTGACTCGCGACGATCCAATCGCCGCACCGTGGTGATCCTGCCGAAGGATCTCACGTCACCGCGGCGCCCGACTTACATCACATTTCCGCGCGACATTTGGTGACATTTGTTGCTACGGCGTCGCCGTTCGCGCATCGTCCCCTCGTCTGTAATTTACGGACTCCACGCCAGGGGAAACCGCTCGCCATGTTCGCGCTCACTTCCAACGCAGCCACGCGTCTCGCCGCCGCTGCTTTGTTTGTATTCGCCCCATTGTCGTTCGCTCAGGAAACACCGCCCGCGACGGATCCGCACGAGTCCGCGTGGAAAGCTGCTGGCGAAGCCATGCAGCCGGGCCCGGCGACCATCACCTTGCGCGATCAGGCGCAGATCAATCTGCCCGAGGGCTACGGTTTCATTCCGCCCAAGGAAGGAGCGGCGCTGATGAGCGCGATGGGCAATCAAACCGATCCCAATTTTCTCGGCCTGATCTTCCCGACCGGCGAAGCCGAGTGGTTCGTGACCGTGGACTTCGACCCCGCCGGTTACATCAAAGATGACGACGCGAAAGATTGGGACGCCGACGAACTGCTACAGAACCTGAAAGACGGCACCGAAGCGGCCAACGAGCATCGCAAGGAAGTTGGCGTGCCGCCGATCGAAGTGACACGCTGGATCGAAAAGCCGACGTATGACGCCAGCGCGCATCGGTTGGTCTGGTCCGCGGAGATCAAGGACAAAGGAACGAGCGGCGAGAATGCCGGCATCAACTACAACACTTACGTGCTCGGCCGCGAAGGCTACGTGTCGCTGAATCTGGTCACGTCCGCTGCTGAAGTGGAAGCTCACAAACCAGCGGCGCACCAGCTGCTCGCGGCGGTGAACTTCAACGACGGCAAGCGCTACACCGATTTCAATGCCTCGACCGATAAAGTCGCGGCGTATGGATTGGCGGCATTGGTCGGCGGCCTCGCTGCCAAGAAGCTCGGCCTGCTGGCCACGCTGGGCCTGCTGCTGGCGAAGTTTGGCAAGATCATCGTCGTCGCTGTGGCCGCGCTCGGCGCGGGCGCAGTGAAGCTGTTCAAGGGCAAGAAAGACGACGGAACAGCGGCGTAAGAGTTCAAGCGGTGATCTCGATCCGGTTGCCGTCCGGATCGAGCACCACGCTTTCGTAGTAGCCGTCGCCGGTGCGTCGCGGGCCGTCCAGCACCGGATAGCCGTCGACGGCGAGCCGGCGGGTCAGCGTATCGACACCCGCCTCGGAGCCCACCGAGATGGCGAAATGCGTCAGCCCCATGCGCTGCGCACCGGGCTCGATTTTTACCGGCGCCAGCGACGTGGTCTGCATGAATTCGATGCGCGCGCCATCGCCGAAGCTGAGGAACACCGACTCGAAGCCTTTGGTCGGATTGCGATAGCCGCTGCCGGCGACCGCGTTGAAATACTGTACGTAGAACTGCTTGACCCGCTCCAGATCGGCGGTCCAGAGGGCGATGTGATCGATGCGCATGGCGGGGCATTCTAGCGCCCCGCCATGGACCCTGTGGACTTGGTTACTGGAACGACCAGTTCATCGTCACCCCGAGGGTGCGCGGCCGGGTGACCGAGCCGAGCGGAAACGCCGCGTTCGCGAACGGTGCGTTCAAGGTGCCGTACTCATCCAGCAGATTGTTGGCGAACACCGAGACCTCGACCGCCTTGCTGAACGTCAAACCGGCGCGCAGATCGACGATGTGATAATCGCCCTTCTCGAACGCGGAGCCGAACGCCACCGGCGCCTCGGACAGATACCGATGCATCAGCAACACGTAGGGTGACAACGGCGCAT
>JBEVKA010000173.1:0-6242 GCA_040509855.1 Steroidobacter sp. | reverse complement strand
TGCTCTCGCGCATGACGCAAGAGGAAAAAATCGCGCAGATCACCGCCGTCTGGACCAAGAAAACCGAGCTGCTCGACGCCAAGGGTAATTTCAATTCGGACGCCGCCAAACGTTTGTATCCGGCCGGCATCGGCCATTTCACGCGCCCGAGCGATCGGCAACAGGCCGGTAACACGCCGTTCAAAACGCCCTATCGCAATGAGCGTGAAACCGTCGATCTCATCAATGCCATGCAGCGGCACGCCCTACGCAATACGCGGTTGGGCATTCCTGTGTTGTTCCACGAGGAGGGATTGCATGGGTACGCGGCTCTCCACACAACTCACTTCCCGCAGGCGATCGCATTGGCGAGCAGTTGGGATCCGGCGTTACTAGAGCGTGTATTTACGGTTGTCAGTCGCGAGATTCGTGCTCGCGGTGTGCAGCTCGTGCTCGCCCCGGTCGTGGACGTCGCACGCGATCCGCGCTGGGGACGCATCGAAGAAACTTACGGCGAAGACCCCTATCTGGTGAGCGCGATGGGTGTGGCGGCCGTGCATGGCTTCCAAGGTAAATCGCTGCCGCTTGCCAAAGACCGCGTATTCGTAACGTTGAAACATATGACCGGCCACGGTCAGCCGGAAAGCGGCACCAATGTCGGCCCGGCAAACATTTCCGAACGCATCCTGCGCGAAGTGTTCTTCCCGCCGTTCCAAGCTGCGGTGGCGGCAAACGCACAGGCCGTCATGGCTTCATACAATGAGATCGACGGCGTGCCCTCGCACGTCAACCGCTGGCTGCTACAGGACATTCTGCGCGGCGAAATGGGCTTCAAGGGCGCCGTCATCAGCGACTACTTCGCGATCAAAGAGTTGATTGACGTTCATCACACCACCACCGATCCACTGCGCGCAGCTGTGCGCTCGTTGAAAGCCGGCGTCGATGCCGACCTGCCCGATGGCGAATCGTTCGCGATGCTGCCCAAGGCGCTGGAGCAAGGCCTCATCACTCAAGCCGAGATCGATCAGGCCACCGCTCGCATGCTGCGACTGAAGTTCCTCGCGGGATTGTTCGAACAGCCCTACGCCGATGCGAAGTACGCGGAAAACATCACGGACAACGCCGAAGCGCGTGCGCTGGCGTTGGAAGCAGCACGCAAAACAGTGGTGCTGCTGAAGAATGACGGCGTGCTGCCGCTGAAGCGTGCGAACCTGAAGACGCTCGCAGTCATCGGCCCCAACGCGGCACGCGTCGAGATGGGCGGCTATTCGAACATTCCGACTCGCGTCGTTACGCTGCTCGATGGCGTCAAGGCCAAGCTTGGCGATCAAGTGAAAGTCGTGTCCGCCGAGGGCGTGCGTCTCACGGAAAAAGGCGACTGGTACGAAGACGAAGTCATTCGCACCAAGCCCGAGGAAAATCGGGAACGCATCAAGGAAGCGGTGCGAGTCGCGCAAGGCGCGGACGCCATCGTGCTCGCGATTGGCGGCAGTAGCGCGCTTCACCGCGAAGCGTGGGCCAAGAACCATCTCGGCGACAGCCTGACGCTCGACCTGCCTGGTGAGCAGAACGAGCTGGCGCAGGCAATGTTTGCATTGGGCAAACCAGTGATCGTGGTGCTGATTAATGGCCAGCCTCTCGGCATTCCGCAGGTGATCGAGAAAGCCAACGGCGTGCTCGAAGCGTGGTACCCCGGTCAGGAAGGCGGCACGGCGCTGGCTGACATTTTATTCGGTGACACCAATCCCGGTGGCAAATTGCCGGTGACAGTAGCGCGCTCAGTGGGACAGCTGCCGATGTTTTATAACCAGAAGCCCAGCGCGCATCGTGGCTATCACTTCGAATCCAAGGATCCGCTGTTCCCGTTCGGCTTCGGACTCTCGTACACGACGTTCGAGATCGGCGCGCCCAAGCTCTCCAACGCGCGCATCGGCGTCGATGGCAACGTGAAGGTTTCAGTCGACGTTCGTAACACCGGGTCGATGCCGGGCGATGAAGTCGTGCAACTCTACGTGCGCGATGTCGCCAGCTCGATCACGAGGCCGGTGAAGGAGTTGAAAGGCTTCCGTCGCGTCTCATTGCAACCCGGCGCGTCCACGACAGTGGAGTTCACGCTGGGCAAGGACGCGTTCGCGTACTGGAACGAGGAGATGAAGTACGCCATCGAGCCCGGCGAATTCAGCATCATGGCGGGCCCGAACTCAGCCGAGTTGAAGACCGCAACGCTGGCCATCGAGTGAGCAAAGGAAGGCGCTGCCGTGTCGAGCGGCAGCGCCTGTTTCAGCGCCCCACAGAAAAAGCACGGCGCGCGCGAATGTCTGCACTCGACGCACCGATCTGAACTTCATACTTGCCGGCATCCACCGCGTAGCGCTTCGCGTCCACGTCATAGTGACGCAGACCCGCCGCCGGCTTGATCGTGAAACTCACATTGCTGGATTGGCCCGGCTGCAGCGCCACTTTCTTCACAGCACGCAGCTCTTTCACCGCGCGCGGTCGCTTCGCATCCAACGGCGCCAGATACAACTGCACGACTTCATCGCCCGCGCGCTTACCCACATTCTTCACCGTCATCGTCGCTTGCAGAGAGCCATCCGCCGCGACACTCGCGCGATCGAGTTTCAGGTTGCTGTATTCGAAACGCGTATACGACAAGCCGTGGCCGAACGGATATAACGCCTGGCCCGTGAAGTAACGATAGGTGCGGCCCTGCATGGTGTAGTCATCGAACGCCGGCAGCTTCTCGTTCTCTTTGTAGAACGTCACCGGCAATCGACCTGACGGGTTCGCATTGCCAAACAAAACATCGGCCACAGCGGTACCGCCGCGCTGGCCCGGATACCAGGTCATGAGAATCGCTGGCAGTCGCTGCTGCGCCCAATCCACCGCCAGCGCCGAACCGCCATTGAGCACCAGCACGACTGGCTTGCCAGTGGCTTGCAACGCTTCGAGCAACTTGCGCTGGCTGCCGGGCAAGCGCAGGTCGGTGCGATCGCCGCCGGCGAAGCCCGGATAGCTCACCTTCATCTCTTCGCCTTCGACATCGCCCGTGAGACCGCCCACGAATACGATTGCGTCGGCCTGTCGAGCCGCGTCCAGCGCCTCTTCGAACGGTGGCTTCGCGCCCGGACGCACCCAGCCCAATCTCACTTCCGCGTCACGAATGTCTTCGAAGTATTCGAGCTTGATGTCATAGGCGCGGCCCGCTTGCAGGTCGACGCTGACGCTGTGGCTACGCAAGCGCTCGTTCAACTCCCAGTCGTTGACCAGCTCACGACCGTCTAGAAACAAACGTACGCCATCGTTCGCGCCAACCACCAGCTCATACTTGCCGGATGTCGGCGGCAACAACTGGCCTGTCCAGCGAATGCTGAAGTTGTCTCCGACCAGCGCCTGCTCATTCGAAAGCTCGCCGCGAGCCACTACGTCATCCGTCGGCGCGCCGCGATCCCAACGAAACGCGATGCGTGCGTCGACGCGAGTCATCACTGGCGAGCCGGAGAAATCGCGGCCACGAAAGTACTCGCCCTTCAAGCCTTGTTCCTTGGACCCAGCCGATGGACGCATGAAAGTCGCGTCGATCAGCGGCACTGCTCGCGGCTCTTCACGACCTTCGACCAGATCCGCGCCACGCGAATAGATGATCTTGGTCTGCGAGCTCACTGCGTCGCGAATGCCTTGCAGAATGGTCACAGGCGCCGCTGGCATGCCGTAGTAATTTCCGAGCAGCGACATGATTTCGTCCGCCGTCGGCCCGATCACGGCGAGTGTTTTAATGTCGCGAGACAGGGGCAGCGTGCCCTCGTTCTTCAGCAACACAATAGACGACTGAGCCGCGCGCAACGCCAGTTGGTCATGCTTGGGAGATTGATTGACTGAATACGGGATCTGCGCCCACTTCACGCGCTCTGGCGGATCGAACATGCCGAGCTGGAAGCGGGTCAACATCAGCCGGCGCAGTGACGCATCGATTTCCGCTTCGGTGATGAGCTTCTGCTGCACGGCTGGGAGCAATTGGTTGTAGGTCTTGCCGCAGTCCAGATCGCAGCCATAGCGAACGCCCAGGGCGGCCGCTTCCGGCGCGGTCTGCACGATCTTGTGATGCTTGAAGATGTCCTCGATCGAATCGCAGTCGGACACCACGTAACCTTTGAAGCCCCAGTCCTTGCGTAGGATCTGCTCCAGCAAGCGCGGGCTCGCCGACGCCGACTCGCCGTAGACGCGGTTGTAAGCGCCCATTACGGAGATCACGCCGGCTTCCTGCACCAATGCCTGAAACGCAGGCAAATACGTTTCATACAAATCGCGCTCGCTCGGATGCACGTCGAAGTGATGGCGATCCGCTTCGGGCCCACTGTGGACCGCGTAGTGTTTGGCGGTGGCGTCGACCTTGCGATACTTGGGGTCGTCACCTTGCAGTCCCTTCACGAACGCCACACCCATGCGCGACGTCAACCAGGGATCTTCACCATACGTTTCCTGGCCGCGTCCCCAGCGGGGATCGCGAAAGATGTTGATGTTCGGCGACCAGAACGTCAGACCTTGATAGCGATTCCGCAATCCGCGCCGCTCGAACTCGTGATGCTTGGCGCGCGCCTCGTCGCTGATGGCGGTGGCGACCTCGAACATCATCTGATCGTCGAAGCTCGATGCGAGACCGATGGCTTGCGGGAACACGGTAGCCGCGCCGGCTCGCGCGACGCCGTGCAAAGCTTCGTTCCACCACTCATATTTAGGAACGCCCAGTCGGGGAATGGCCGGCGCGTCGTTGCCCATCTGGGCTACCTTCTCCTCCAGGGTCATGCGCGACACCAGATCGGCAGCGCGCTCCTCGAAGGACTTGTTGATGTCCTGATATATCGGCTCGTCGCCAAACGCCGGGCCGGCGACCAGCACGGCCAATGCGCAGGCGATCCGTGCGCGCAACGAAGTTGCCAGAAAATAGTTGAGTTGCATGGTTACCAATCCCACATGGAGCCGTCTTCCAGACGGGCAATCGGCAGCTGCTTGGGCGAGTACGGAAATTTGGCCGCGAGCTGCTCGTCGATGGTGACGCCGTGCCCTGGCGATTCGCCACAGAAGAGGCGACCCTCGCGAAAGAAATAGTCGTGCGGAAACACGTCGTCCGTTTCCTTGGCGTGATGCATCCATTCCTGAATGCCGAAGTTGGGCACCCACGCGTCGAAGTGCAACGCCGCTCCCATACAGACCGGCGACAGGTCGGTCGCGCCATGGAAACCGGTGCGAACCTGATGCATCGCTGCGAAATCTGCCAGGCGACGCACGTGCGTGATGCCGCCGGCATGCACGATGGTCGTGCGGATATAGTCGATCAGTTGTTCTTCGATCAGATGTTTGCAATCCCAGATGGAATTGAACACCTCGCCGACCGCGAGCGGCGTGATCGAATGCTGGCGGATCACCTCGAACGCGCGCTGATTTTCCGCGGGCGTCACATCTTCCAACCAGAACAGCCGATAGGGCTCCACCGAGCGAGCCAGCCGTGCCGCCTCGATGGGCGACATGCGGTGATGAGCATCGTGCAACAGCTCCACATCATTGCCGTGATCGACACGCAGCCGCTCGAACAGCTCCGGAACGACTTTCAGATACTTCGGCGTCGACCACAATGTTTCCAACGGCAGATGCGATTCGGCGGGCTCGTACGCCTTGCCACCAGTCGCGATGCCGTAGGTCTTCGGCAATCCCGGCACGCCACACTGCGCACGCACGGCCTTGAATCCCATCTCGATGTATCGACCGACTTCCGCGGTGGCCTCGGCAATGTCACGACCATTGGCGTGGCTATAGACCAACGCACCTTCGCGCGAGCGACCACCTAGCATCTGATACAGCGGCAACCCGGCGAGTTTCGCAACGATGTCCCATAGCGCCACATCCACTGCCGCGATTGCGGTCATCGTGACCGGACCGCGTCGCCAGTAAGCGCCGCGATAGAAGAATTGCCACGTGTCCTCGATGCGGCCAGCGTCGCGGCCGATCAGATTCGGAACGATGTGATCCTGCAAGTACGATGCGACCGCCAGCTCGCGGCCATTGAGCGTCGCGTCGCCGATGCCGACGATGCCCGAGCGTGTTTCGATTTTGAGCGTGACGAAATTGCGACCCGGACAAGTGACGATCACTTTCGCAGCGACGATCTCGCGGTCGCGCGCCGATCCGGCCGGCGCCTGGCTTGAACTCATTTCTCTACCTCGATCTGGAATGGGCCGGCCGGCAGTCGCGCTTCATCATATAGAGTG
>JBEVKA010000172.1:0-3972 GCA_040509855.1 Steroidobacter sp. | reverse complement strand
ATGTCCGTCATGCCGCGTGCCCACAGACCGTGCACGACTCGCGTCTCCGTTTCGGCGCCGAACCAGTTGACGCCTTGAATGGTGATGCGATTGCCCTGCGCGTCGTAGATCTTTCCGGAGGAGACGCTCATCGCGGGCGACGCCACGCTCGCGAGCAATCCAGTGCAAATGAACAGCGCGCGCAGCGCGGAGCTGAACTGGAAATTCGATGGTTGAGTTCGCATGCGCCGGGTCCTCCGTGAAGTCTCTCTTCGACGGTTCGGCGTGTTGACTCGATCGGATGCTCGCTGCGCGGTAAGAAACAAACAAACGTATTTGTTTGTCTGGTTTGAGCGCCATGTCGCCGGGTAGCGTCGTCAGCGCGATGCGACTAATCAACGCATCGCTTCGCGCCGCCAGCTTTCGCGATAGGTGTTCAACTCTCGAAGAGAAATCGGCGCGGCTTCCTTCATGGGTGCTGTCGGCGAGTCGATGAAGCCGGCAAGGAAACATGCGGCGCGAGTGTTGCCGCTGTCGCCCGCGCTCAAATGAACCGGCCGCGATAGAAACGTCGCCAGCAACGAGCCGAAGAATGGATTGGTCGCCAGCGGCCCATCGACCAGAATGTCCCCGCGCGCGCCCAGTGACTCGATCAACAGCTCCGTCATCAATGCCAGGTACAGCGTCGCCACGCTCGCGCGTTCAGATCCGGACAAATTCTCGCCGTTGACGATTTGGCCCTCGCGTCCCGCGAAGGGTCCGCCGCTGGCGAACGCGGGCATCGCCATCACTCGCCTCGCGATGACGTTCATCATCGCCGGCAGATTGGGCTTCGAGTCGGTGCCAGCGATGGCTTCGTACTCGCGCCCGCCCATGAATCTCGCGGTCGCCGCCGGCGAGCCGAACGCATCGATGTTCGCCAGCATGTCCCGATCCTCACGCAGTCGGGTGAGGTCGGTGCGATTGGCCATCACGACCGTCCATGTGCCGCTGGACACCACCGTGAAAGGCTCGTCGCGATCGCGTGCGATCAGAAACTTCAAATACGAGGCGTTGGAATCGTGGATGCCGCAGGCCACCTGACATTCAGGATCCAGCCCGGTGGCCAAGGCAATTGCCGGCGTGATCCGTCCCAAATGCTCGCTCGAAAATCTGCGGGGCGGAAACGACCGGTCCCATCCTCGCGCCCGCGCGAGTTTCGAGAAATTCATTTCCTTGGGAAGCCACAGGTCCGAATGACAGCCGAGCGAAGTCACTTCGCTGGCCATCACGCCGCTCAGTCGCCACGCCCAGAACTGTGGATACAACAGCACGTGCGCCACGCGAGCGAATACATCCGGCTGCGTTTCCTGCAAATAAAACAACTGCCGGCCGAGATTCAGGCCGAGCGGCAGGTCCGGCGAATAGGTGCTCGCATAGGAGTCGCGCTGCGCGCGGTAGGCATCGTTGACGAGCTCGAAGCACGAGTCTTCATAGTCGGGTGCCGCGACCACCTTGTGATCGCGATCGAGCAGCACTGCCGCCGCACCATGAGCGACAGGAACGATGCAACGAATTCGTTCCTTGTGCGGCGAGGTTTGCAGCGCTCCGATCAGCCACTGATCGATCGCGCTGACGTCCAGCTCACGACCGTACGGTCCCTGCACGCCGGCGTTCGCACGCCGGCTGCCGCGAATTTCATTGCCGGAATGCGGCTCGACCAGCGACAGCTTGGCGTTGGTCTTGCCGATATCGATGAGAGCGACGAGAGGCTCGGCCATGACGACTCACGAAGCGCGGCGTGCCAGTCTCGACGCCGACCAGCGCTCGGCCAATACAGGAATGGCGACCACCAGGATCAACAAGGAGCCGACGATGATGGACATGACGATGCCCGGCACGTTGAGCAGCCCGAGCCCGAAATTCACCAGGCCCAGCACCACCGCCGCGAGCATGACGCCCGCAATGGTACCTTTGCCGCCCCACACCGAAACGCCGCCGAGAATGACCATGCTGATGATCTCCAGCTCCCAACCCTGCGCGATGGATGGGCGCGTCGAGCCGAGTCGCGATGTCAGCAACACGGCGGCGAGCCCACTGCACGAGCCTGTCACCGCGAACAGCATGAAGCGATAGCGATCGACCGGTACGCCGGACCAGCGGGCCGCGATCGGATTCGCGCCCAGCGCATAGATGCTGCGCCCCCAGCGAGTCTGATGCAAAAACACGCCGAACACGATCGCCAGCACGATCACCAGGCTCAGCTCGATCGACAGTGGGCCGGCGGCATAGCCCTGGCCGAACATCGCGAACGACGCTGGATATTCCTTGAGCACCCGATCGCCGAGCACGGCGTAGGCGACGCCGCGAAACAACGTCATGGTGCCGATGGTCGCGACGATGGAAGGCACGCGCCCGACCGTGACCAGCGCGCCATTAATCATGCCGGCGATCAATCCCGTGCCCAGTCCCACCGCGACCAGACCTGGCGTGTCCACGCCCTGGCTGGCGGCAAGCCCCATCGCGACCGAGGCGAGCGCAATGATTGCTGCCACGGAGATATCGATTTCGCCCGCGATGATGAGCAGCGCCAGCGGTAGAGCGATCACCGCGCGCTCGGTGAAGTTGAACGTCGCATCCGACAACGTCCAGATATTGAGGAAATAGGGCGACAGGCTGGCGAACAGGATCACTTCGACGATCAGCACCAGTCCGAGCATCGACTCCCAACGCAGCCAGTCGCTGAATCGTGACTGAGCGTTCATGCGGCGTGCGTCTCCAGAATCGATCGCTTGTCTTCGCGGCGGCGTGCGCTCAGCACGGCGGCGGCGACGATGACCATGCCGTTGATACCCATCTGCCAGAACGGCGAGATGCCGACGAGCGGCAGTGCGTTTCGAATCACGCCGATGAACAAACATCCGAGCACGACGCCCGTCACCGTGCCGATGCCGCCGGCGATCGCGACACCGCCGATCAGACATGCAGCGATCACCTGCAGCTCGAATCCCAGCGCGATGTCGGTGTATGCGACCGCGAAGCGCGCGACCCACAAATATCCGCACAGGCCCGCGATGGTGCCGCAGAGAGTGTACGCGAAACATTGCATGCGACCGGGATCGAGGCCGGTGTAAGCAGCGGCTGAGGGATTGCCGCCCGCGGCGTAGAAGTCACGTCCCAGCCCGGTGTAACGCATGGCGAACGTAGCGCCGACAGCGCCAACGATGGCGAGCCAGGACAGCACCGTGAGTCCGAGCACCTCGACGCGTACGAAGCCGAGAAATTCCGGTGACATCTGGTTGTCGTTCACCCAGGTGCCGCCCGAGAGCAAATAGATCAGGCCGCGATACACCGACATCGTGCCCAACGTGACCACGATGGGCGGCAGCTTCAGTCGCCATACCAGCAGGCCGTTGAGCAGACCGAGCAGCGCGCCGCTGCCGATCGCGAGCGCCAGCACTGGCATGACGCCCGAACTCGGGAAACTCTTGTTGAACAACGCGACCACCATGCCGGTGAGCGCCAGGTTCGCCGCGATCGACAAGTCGATGCCGCGAGTCAGGATCACCAGCATCTGCCCGAGCGCGAGCAGAATCAGAATGGCGCTGTCGTCGAGCACCTCGGCTAGATTGGATGGCCGCGCGAATTGCGGGAACGCTGATGTGACCAGACCCAGCAGCAACAACACAATCAAACCTAAGGCGATATCGCGCCGGGCGGCGGAGTTCTGAGTCATTCGAATTACGCGTCCGTCGCCGCCTGCACTACGTTTTCTGCGGTTGCCTCACTACGATCCAGCAGCGCACGCACGCGGCCGCGCCGCATGACCAGCACTCGATCGGACATGCCGAGGATTTCCGGCAGTTCGGAGGAAATCATGATGACTGCGTTGCCACGCTGTGCGAACTCGCTGGTCACCGCATGGACCGCGGACTTGGCGCCTACATCGATGCCCTTAGTGGGTTCGTCGAGGATCAGCACTTGCGGCGAACGCGCCAGCCATTTCGCCAGCAC
>JBEVKA010000171.1:0-8493 GCA_040509855.1 Steroidobacter sp. | reverse complement strand
GTTGAGCGGCGTTTCGCGCGCCACCGAGGCGATGCCCTTCACCACCACATAGAAATAATCGCCGATGTCGCCTTGTTTAATCACGACTTCGCCGGCGCGGTAATCCATCCGCTGCAGACGCATGAACACGGCCTGGATGTTGGACGCCGGAATCTTGTGGAATGCCTTGGTCTGCAACAGCGCCGTCATCCAGTCGTCCGGCCCCGGCGAATTGTCGTCCAGGCCGTTGAGCTCCAGCACCTTGTAGGCGCCGGTCTGGTCGAGCGTGACCGCGACGTCGAGGAACTCGCTGTCGATCTGCAGATATTCGATGCGGTCGGAAGTCGCCACCGCCGAGTACGGCCGCGGCAGGATGTGCGCGATGGGACTCTTCGATTTGGGCGTGCCGCTGCGAACCGAGCCGATCACCTCGCCCTCGGCGAGCAGGTCGATGCTGCCGCTCACGAGATAGAAGGTCGACTTGTCCTCGTCGCCTTCGACGAACAGCACGCGGCCCTTGGCCGCCTGCTTGCGGGAAACCTTGCGGGCGAACGCAGTCAGGCTCTCGGGCTTCATGCCGTCGAACGGCGAGAAAGTCCGCAGCAGCGCCAAGTCTTTAGGATTCCCGGTTAACTCCATGAAAGCTGATCTTTGTTATCTGAATGCGGCGGAGTATAGGCGGCATACCATCGCAATCCGCGATGCACCTCACAGTGCGGCGCCGGTTCGGGCCGGCGTCCGGCCCGGATGCACCAGATGTGACAATGTTGGCGTTATGTGACGCTCGAGGCTGCTGGATCCGCTGTGCGAGCAGTGCGGGATTCCCTGTCAGGGCAGGCGCTGCGTTCAGTTGTTCACCTTGAGTTCACCCCGGGGAACGGATCATGCTCCTAACCGTTTTATACGGCCGTTATTGCGGGGGTGTTGTCATGTCACGAGCCGTGCGTGCCGTGTTGTCCTTGTTGGCAGCCGCCGCGCTCGGGCCGGTATATGCCCAGGAGCCGGTCCCAGAGCCGGTGGTCGAAGACGCCCTGCCCGAACCCGAGGTCGAAGCCGAGCGCTCGGGCGAGCCTGTCATCATCGAGTCTGAAGCAGCCGAATCGGCTGCACCCGCCACCGAATCTTCCAGCCGCGCCGCCCCCGTGGCCGATCCGCCCAGCCGGGTGGCACGCCTGGGGTTGGTCGAGGGCGAAGTCACCGTCGCACCGGCCGGCACCGAAGAGTGGGCCGAGGCCGCGTTGAATCGACCGCTGACCAGCGGCGATCGCGTGTGGGTGGAAAAGGATGGCCGGGCCGAGCTACAAATCGGCTCTGCGGCCATTTATCTCGACGGCGACACCGGCTTCGGTTTCATCGAGCTGGATGACGGCGTGATGCAGACGAGTCTCACCGAAGGCGCCGCCACCGTGCGCATTCGTCGCCTTGCCGAGGGCGAAACCGTGCAGGTGGAAACGCCGCACTCCACCGTGTACCTGAATCGCGTCGGCGAATATCACCTCGAAGTGGACAAGGAAGGCGATCGCACCATCGTCAAGACTCGCCACGGCGAAGCCGAGGTCAAAGGCGACAAGGAAAAATTCGTGGTGCGCGATAACGAGCGCGGCGTATTCAGTGGCATGGAGAACCTCACCGGCCGCATCGAGTCGCTCGGCGCTCGCACCGCCTTCGAGAGCTGGGCCAACGATCGCGACGGTCGCAACGAACGTTACGAGTCGGCGAAATATGTGTCGCGGGATGTGATCGGTTACGAGGATCTCGACGACAACGGCGAATGGGTGAGCGAACCCGAGTACGGCTATGTGTGGCGGCCCACCTATGTGGTCGCCGGCTGGGCGCCGTATCGCTACGGTCGCTGGGCATATGTTTCACCCTGGGGCTGGTCCTGGATCGACGATGCACGCTGGGGCTTCGCGCCGTCTCACTATGGCCGCTGGGCTTACCTGCGCAGCCGGTGGTGCTGGGTGCCCGGCCCGCGTCACATTCGCCCCGTGTACGCGCCTGCGCTGGTCGGCTGGGTCGGTGGACCGTCGGTCGGCGTGTCGCTCTCGTTCGGCAATGTCGGCTGGTATCCGCTGGCGCCACACGATTATTACTATCCCGGCTATCGACATACGCCGCGCTACGGTCGTTTCGTAAACGTTTCGAACACGATCATCGTCAACAACAATTATTTCTACGGCGGACGACGCATCCCGCATCCGCGCTTCGATCGCGATCGTCATGGGAGCGGCGTGACCGCGATCTCACGCGATCATTTCGTCGGCGGTCGACGCATCGGCGATCACATGGTGCGCTTCAATGACAACGAGATGAGGCAATGGCGCGGCGTGCGCGAGCCGCCCGCGATTGCTCCTTATCGTGAGAGCGTTCTTGCTGGCCAGGCGCGTCGCGCGCCGCCGGACGCAAATCGTTTCCGCGAGACACGGCGAGGTGGTGATTACTTCGCCGGTCGCGTGCCGTTCCATACCGAGCGTCGGGCGATCGAATCCAATGGCGGACGCCCGATCGGTCGCTCGGAATTGCGCGGCAATGGCAATCCCAAGGATCGAGGTGATTTCTTCGCGGGTCGCCCGGGCGGCGGCAGCGACTCGGAAATCAAACGAGCTGCTCGCGAGCGCGCGGCAGGCGGAGCCTCTTTCGGTAGTCGCGAGCGTGACAACAATCGTCCGGCTCGCGTGCTGGACAACAACTCCGTGCGCGAATGGCAGAACCGCACCGGAGGCGACCGTGAGCGTGAGCGGAGCCGGGGCAGCTCGCCGGTCCCACGCTCCCGCTTCCTCGACAACGATCGTGACTCTTCGGAAGTCGCACGCGCGCAGCAATCGCGCAGAGATGATCTCAGGCGCAATCACATGGAGAGCCCGCCCGCGAATGCATTCCAGCAGCGAGACAACGATCGCTCGCCTTCCAACGGGTTCCAGCAAAGAGATAACGATCGCTTCCGCCCACGGACGGAATCGCGTGACTCATCACGCTTCAACGATCCCTCGCGCTTCAATACGACACCAGGCAACCGTGCTGAGTCGCGTCCGTGGAGCCAACCGAGAAGCCAGCCCCAGCCTCGCAATGAGCCGCGTCGCGACTACTCGCCTCCGCCGCGTGTTCAATCTCAGCCCAGGTCGGAGCCGAGAGGGAGCCAGCCGGTGGCTCGGCCCAGCTCGCAGCCGAGATCGGAGTCACGCAGTAGTGGCGATCGAGGAAGGCATAGCGGATCCCGGCCCATGAATCAGCCGAGATGAGCTTCCGGTGGTTAGTGGTTAGCGGTTGGCGGTTAGCGGTTAGCGGTTGGTCAGACGCTCCGAACTAACCGCTAACCGCTAACCGCTGCGACGACCCTCACTTCACCTGACGCTTCGCCAGCTTTCGCGCCAGCGTGCGCCGGTGGATGCCGAGGCGGCGGGCCGCCTCAGAGATGTTGAAATCGACCTCGGCCAGCGTCTGATGGATGCGTTCCCACTCCAGCGTCTTGATGGACGTGGGACGAGCCGCCAAGTCCACATCGGCATCGCCTTCTGATTTATCGAACGCGCGCTCGATGTCGTCGGTGTTCGACGGCTTGGCGAGATAGTGGCGCGCACCCAGCTTGATGGCCTCGACCGCGGTCGCGATGCTCGCGAACCCGGTGAGCACCACGATGTTCATCTCGTCGTCGTGAGCGTGCAGCGTCTGCACGCATGACAAGCCCGATGCGCCGTTCAACTTGAGATCCACCACCGCGTAGCCGGGCGACTCGGTTTCGAGCAGCTTCATCACTTCTTCGTGACTCGATGCGGTGAGCACACGATAGCCGCGCCGCTCGAACGAACGTTTCAACGTGCGCGCCAGCGACTCGTCGTCCTCGACGATGAGCAGTACCTTGGGATCATCCTCAGCCACGGTCCGGCTCTCGATATTTCAAAGCGGCGAGCGGCAGTACCACCGTGACGGTGGCGCCGCCATCGGGACGATTGAGCGCCGACACGCTGCCGCCGAGTTTGCGAATCACATTCACCACCAGAAACAATCCGAGCCCCGCCCCGCGACGATCTTTGGTCGAGTGATAGGGCTTGCCAAAATTCTCCAGCATGGCTGGCGTGAACCCCGGCCCGAGGTCCAGCACTTCGATGCGCAGGATCTCACCGTGCCGCCCGGCATTCAATCGCACCCAGCCCGGCGACACCTCGAAGGCGTTGTCGAGCAGATTAATCACCACCTGCTTGAGCACCTGATCCGACACGATGGTCACGTCTTCACCGAGCGCGCCGCTGCCGGCGTGATATTGCAACGTCCCGCTGGGATGGCCCTCGGACCAGTCGCGAGCGATCTCGCCCAGGAAACGATGCAGAGTCGTCACCGCCGGCGCTTCGCCACGCGCTTCGCCAGCCGATAGCAGGATGCCGCTGAGGATGGTCTTGCAGCGATGAATCGCAGCCTGCATCTCCTGCAGTTCCTGCAACATCTCGGGATGCTCCGTGATCTCCGGCATGCGTCGCCAGTCGCCGAGAATCACAGCGACCGAAGCCAGCGGCGTGCCTAACTCGTGAGCCGCGCCGGATGCGAGCAATCCAAGACGCACAATGTGATCTTCCTCCGCCGCTCGACTTCTCAACTCGGCGAGATAGGTGTCGCGCTCACGCAGGTTTCGTGACATGCGACCGATGAACACGATCAGCAGCACCGCGCCGAGTACGAAACAAACGAACATGCCGAAGATCTGTAGCCGCAGCAGGCTGGCCGGCGGCACCAGCAACGGCTGATTGATGCCGATCAAGCCGAGGAAAGCGATGAAAGTCACCGCGGCGATGGCCCATGCGCCCACGCCGGGCAGCAACACCGCGGCCAGCGCGATCTGTAACAGATAAAGCGCCGTGAACGGATTGCTGGCGCCGCCGCTGAAATAAAGCTGCAGCGTGAGTGCGGCGACATCCAGCAGCACGGTGATGAACAACGCCTGGCTGCTGACGTGCAGTTGCTTGCGCAGCCACAGCAGGCTTAGCGCGTTCAACGTCACGAGCGCGCCGAGCACCCACGACATTTCCTGCAGCGGCAGAACGATGCGCAGTCCATATTCAACCACCGCGATGGTAATCACCTGCCCGAGCACGGCCAGCCAGCGCAACTGGATCAGCAGCGCCAGGTTCTTGCGATTGGCGGTATCGATGTGAGACGAAGCACCCGTCTCGGTCGCGGTCGATGCACTCACGGGGTTGGCTGTCTGCGCAAATGCCATTCGTGGCGGAACACCAGTCCAGCGCCGGCGGCCACCATCAGCGCCAGCCCAAACCAGGTGAGCGCATACTGCAGATGATTGTCGGAAAATGCGATCACCGTGAGGCCACCGATCGGCGCACCGGCGAGTTCCGGCGCCGACGCCTCGGCGTCGATGAAATAAGGCGCCACATCGCTCAACCCGCGAGCGGCCGCGATCGCCGCCACGTCGCGCGAATACCAGCGATTCTCGACGGGCTGATTGGTGCGTAGATATCCGCCGCCCGACTCGCTCAGACGTAACAGGCCGACGACGGTCGTCGTCCCTTCGAGCTGGCCTTGGGGACGAGTCGCAGGATCGCGCTGATTCGGCGACACGAAGCCGCGATTGATGAGGACGCTATAGCCGTCGACGGTTTCGAGTGGCGTCAGCACCCAGAACCCGCCACCTAGTGCGGTGACGGCCTGGACCAGGGTTTCGCGCTCGTGTTGGAAGCGACCCTCGACACGGACGCGGAGATATTCGCTGTTGGCGACATTGACCTGCGGCCACTGCGATCGTCCCGGCGGCGTCACCGGCTCCGCATGCACTCGCCGTTCGACGCGTTCGATCAGGTCATGTTTCCACGCCAGTCGATGCAGCTGCCAGATGCCGAGGCCCATGAGGGTCGCGAGCCCGGCCAGGGCCGCGACGGTGAGCACCGCGAGCTTGGGCGTCGTCAGGGGGACTGATCGGCCGATTCCGCCATTTCGTGGCCTGGCGTCATGTTGGGCATCATGTTGCTGTCGAGGTGATACATCACCCATAGCGAACCCGCGAGCGTGATGACGACGAGGATCAGCGTAAAGACCAGCGAGGTCAGCGTCCACCCGTCCTCGGATTTGGGCGTCATGTGGAGGAAGTACACCATGTGTACCACCATCTGCACGGCCGCGAAGCCCATGATGACGAAGGCGATGGTCTGTTTGCTCCACGACACGTCGCCCATCACCAGCCAGAACGGAATCGCGGTCAGCACCACCGACAGCAGGAAGCCGATGACGTACTCGCGCAGCGAGCCGTGCGGCTGATCGGCGCCGTGATTCGGGCCGGCGTGCGGACGATGATCGGGTGAGGCGTGTTGGTGAGCGCTCATCGCAGCATGCCCATCAGGTAGACGAACGTGAAGACGCCGATCCAGATGACGTCCAGGAAGTGCCAGAACAGGCTCAGGCAGGCGAGTCGGCGCGTGTTCGCCTTGCTCAAGCCATGCTTGCCGATTTGCACCATCAATGTGAGCAGCCACACGATGCCGAATGTCACGTGCAGTCCGTGCGTGCCGACCAGCGTGAAGAACGCGGACAGGAAAGCGCTGCGTTGAGGCGTCGCGCCCTCGTGAATCATGTGCGCGAACTCAAACAGCTCGATGCCCAGGAACGCCGCGCCAAACAAACCGGTGACGACGAGCCACAGCTGCGTCTGCGCCACATTGTTTCGATACGACGCCAGCATGGCGAAGCCATAGGTGATCGAAGACATCAGCAGCATCGAGGTGTTGACCGCGACCAGGCTCAGGTCGAACAGGTCCTTGGGCCCGGGACCGCCCGCCAGGTTGCCGCCGAGCACGCCGTAGGTCGCGAACAGCACGGCGAACACCAGGCAATCGCTCATCAGGTAGATCCAGAAACCGAGCAGCGTGCTGCCGCCGGCTTCGTGATCGTGCTCGTCCGCTTGATAGAACAGCGAACGATTGGCCTCTTGTTCATTGGTGAGTGCGTGTCCCATCGCTCAGCTCCGCGCCGCCGTCAGCAACTGCGTGCGCTCGTCCTCGGCACGGATGACGTCTTCCAGGGGCAAGTGATATTCCCGGCTGTAATTGAAGGTGTGATAGATCGCGTAGCCGATGATGCCGACGAAGCTCAAGGCCGCGAGCCACCACATGTACCAGATCATCGCGAATCCGAACGCAGTGCTGAGCGCGGCGAGCACGACGCCAGCGCCGGTATTGCTCGGCATGAGAATGGCGCGGAATCCCGCGGTCGGCCGCTGGTAGCCGCGTTGTTTCATGTCCCACCACGCATCGCCGTCGTGAACGATGGGTGTGAAGGCGAAGTTATAAGCTGGCGGTGGCGATGAGGTGGCCCACTCCATCGTGCGACCATCCCACGGATCACCGGTGGTGTCGCGCAACTCGTTGCGCTTGCGGACGCTGACGTAGAACTGCACCAGCATCGCGGCGATGCCGATCGCGATCAGGAACGCGCCGGCCGCCGCGATCTGAAACCAGATCTGCAACGACGGATCCTCGAAATAACGCAGGCGGCGCGTCACGCCCATCAAGCCGAGCACGTACAACGGCATGAACGCGACATAGAAACCGATCACCCAGAACCAGAACGACACCTTGCCCCAGAACGGATCGAGCTTGAAGCCGAACGCCTTGGGGAACCAGTAATTGATGCCGGCGAACAGGCCGAACAGCACGCCGCCGATGATGACGTTGTGGAAGTGCGCCACCAGGAACAGGCTGTTGTGCAGGACGAAGTCGGCCGGCGGCACCGCCAGCAGCACGCCCGTCATGCCACCGAGCACGAACGTGAGCATGAATGCGACAGTCCACATCATCGGCAGCTCGAAACGGATGCGGCCGCGATACATGGTGAACAACCAGTTGAAGATTTTCGCTCCCGTGGGGATCGAAATAATCATGGTGGTGATGCCGAAGAAGGAATTCACGCTCGCGCCCGAGCCCATGGTGAAGAAGTGATGCAGCCATACGATGTACGACAGAATCGTGATGACCACCGTCGCGTACACCATCGAGCTGTAACCGAACAGACGCTTGCCGCAGAACGTGGACGTGACTTCCGAGAACACGCCGAACAGCGGCAGGATCAGGATGTACACCTCGGGATGGCCCCAGATCCAGATGAGGTTCACATACATCATCGGATTGCCGCCGAAGTCGTTGGTGAAGAAATTGGTACCGACGTAACGGTCCAACGACAACAACACCAGCACTGCGGTCAGCACGGGGAACGCGGCGACGATCAGCACGTTCGTGCACAACGATGTCCAGGTGAACACCGGCATTTTCATCAGCGTCATGCCGGGCGCGCGCATCTTGATGATGGTCGCCAGCAGATTGACGCCCGATAGCAATGTTCCTACGCCCGCTATTTGCAGCGCCCATATGTAATAGTCGACGCCGACGTCGGGACTGTATTGAATGCCCGAAAGCGGCGGATAAGCCAGCCAGCCGGTGCGCGCAAATTCACCGACGAACAGCGACGCCATCACCAGCAGCGCGCCCGCGGTGGTCATCCAGAAACTGAAGTTATTGAGGA
>JBEVKA010000170.1:0-7695 GCA_040509855.1 Steroidobacter sp. | reverse complement strand
GGTCGGTCTTGGAAGGGTTTAAGCGCACCTCACAGAGGACTCGTACACCAATGAGCAGTATTGAACAGCAGGTCAAAGCCATCGTCGCCGAACAACTGGGGGTGAAAGAAGAAGAAGTCACCAACGACGCCTCGTTCGTCGACGACCTGGGCGCCGACTCGCTCGACACCGTCGAGCTGGTGATGGCCCTGGAAGAAGAGTTCGAGACCGAGATCCCGGACGAGGACGCGGAGAAGATCACTACCGTGCAGCAGGCGATCGATTACATCACCGAGCGTCGCAACCAGGCCTGATGCCGTCCGGCGCGCGGTCAGCAACGTCCCCCACGTTGTCACACCATTGAAGCCAAGGAAGGCCGGCCGCATTCTCGGTCTTCCGCTTGCCACTCTCGTCCAACGTCACTGCATCGTTTCGTAAGTCACGCTTGTGAGGTAACTGTTTGTCCAAGCGACGCGTCGTCATCACCGGTCTTGGCATCGTCTCGCCGGTCGGCTCACAGCTCGAGTCGGCGTGGCGGAACGTGCTCGAAGGCAAGAGCGGCATCGTGCCGATCACTCGTTTCGATGCGAGCGCATTTCCCGTGCGCTTTCACGGCGGCGTGGCGGAGTTCGATGCCGAGAAATACCTGCCGGCCAAGAAGCTCCGTAACATGGATCCGTTCATGCACTACGGCTACGCGGCGGCGGCCGATGCATTCCGCGATTCGGGCATCGAAGTGACGCCGGAGAATTCGCCACGCATCGGCGTGGCGATGGGTGCGGGCCTCGGTGGCCTCGACACCATCGAGGAGAATCACACCAAGTGGATGGAGACCAAGAGCCCGAAGCGCATTTCGCCGTTCTTCGTGCCCGGCAGCATCATCAACATGATCTCCGGTCACATCTCCATCGACTTCAAGCTCACCGGACCGAACATCGCCACCGTCACCGCGTGCACGACCTCGACGCATGCGATCGGCCTGGCGATGCGTTTGATCCAATACGGCGACGCCGACGTGATGATTGCCGGCGCCGGCGAAATGGCCACCACACCGCTCGGGCTCGGCAGCTTCTGCCAGGCGCGCGCGTTGTCGACTCGCAATGACGATCCGCAGAAGGCGAGTCGTCCGTGGGACGAGGATCGCGATGGGTTCGTGCTGTCCGACGGTGCGGGCTCGGTGGTCCTCGAAGAATACGAACACGCGAAGAAGCGTGGCGCCCGCATTTATGCCGAGCTCGTGGGCTTCGGCATGAGCGGCGACGCGCATCACATCACGGCGCCGCCTGAAGACGGCGAGGGCGCTCGCCTCGCAATGTCGAACGCGCTGAAAGACGCGCAGCTCAATCAAAACGAAGTTCAGTACATCAACGCGCACGCCACCTCGACCGACCTTGGCGACCGCGCCGAGACTATCGCGATGAAGCGTGCGTTCGGCGATCACGCCGGCAAGATCGCGGTCAGCTCGACCAAGTCGATGACGGGCCATTTGCTCGGCGCGGCCGGCGCGGTGGAGGCGATCTTCTCCATCCTCGCCATTCGCGACCAGGTGGCGCCGCCCACCATCAATCTCGACAACCCGGGCGAAGGCTGCGATCTCGACTATGTGCCCAAGGTCGCGCGTCGCATGCCGATCAACGTGGCGTTGTCGAATTCGTTCGGCTTCGGCGGCACCAACGGCAGTTTGATCTTCCGCAAAGTCACCTGAGACTTCAGTGCGCGGTCTGCAATCCATCAGCGCCGATTCGTCGGCGCTGTTGTCTTTGCACGCGACGTTTCCCGATCGCTATCCCGCCTTGCTCGAAAGCACTGCCGCTGGCAACTCGGCGACGCGCTTCGACATCCTCTTTGCTCATCCGCAGGCACAGCTGACGCTCACGCGCGAGCGTTCTCTCGTCGGTCCGGGAGCAGAAAAGGACGGGCGTTTTTTGTCGGCGCTCGATCGCTGGTTCGCCCGAGAGCGAACGGATGGCGTCACCAACGACATTCCTTTCACCGGCGGCTGGCTGATATATCTCGGCTACGAACTCGCGGCCGAGATCGAACCTCGCTTGCGATTGTCGCCGCCGCAGGCCGGACCAATCGCCACTGCTGTGCGAATTCCCGCGGCGATCATTCACGAACGTAACAGCGGCCAGTCCTGGTTGGTTGCCGAGCCTGGCTTTGAGCAACTGCTCGAATCGATGGCGCAGGATCTGCGCCGCGCGCCAGCGCTGACGACGCCATCAACACCGTTGGTGATCGGAGCGGTGGACGAGGACGAGCCCGGCAGGTTCCAGCTCAGCGTCGAGCGAGCGTTGGAATACATCGCCGCGGGTGACATCTATCAAGCCAACCTGTCGCGTGCCTGGCGAGCTCAATTGAATGCAGGCGTGAAGCCGCAGCATCTTTATCAGCGACTGCGAGAAACCAATCCCGCTCCCTTCAGCGGCATCGTGCAGCTCGACGGCATGACTGTCGTCAGCTCGTCACCCGAACGTTTGGTTTCCGTGCGGGATGGTTGGGTGTCGACTCGTCCCATTGCCGGCACACGACCGCGAGGACAGACTGCCGCCGCGGACCTCGATCTGGCTCGCGAGCTGCACGCGCATCCCAAGGAACGCGCCGAACACGTGATGCTGATCGACCTGGAGCGCAACGATCTGGGGCGAATCTGCGAGGCCGGCACCGTGACAGTCGATGAGTTCATGACCATCGAGTCCTATGCACACGTCCATCACATCGTGTCGAACGTTCGAGGTCGACTACGTGCTTCCGCCACGCCGGGTGATGTGCTCGCCGCCGTGTTTCCTGGCGGCACCATCACCGGTTGTCCGAAAGTGCGCTGTATGGAAATCATCGCCGAGCTCGAAGGCACGGCTCGCGGCGCCTACACCGGTTCGCTCGGCTACTTGAATCGGGATGGCAGCATGGACATGAACATCCTGATTCGCACGCTGGAAGTCGCTGGCGATCAGCTGTCGCTGCGCGCGGGAGCCGGAATCGTCGCGGACTCCACGCCGGAACGAGAGCTGGCGGAAACACGCGCCAAGGCTCGTGGCGTGCTGCGCGCTCTGGGCGGAGCGATCACGTCATGACGCTCGCGCTGCTCGTCAACGGAATCGCACCAGTCAGTGCTTCGCAAGCGATCTCCGTCGACGATCGCGGATTCCACTACGGTGACGGCCTGTTCGAGACCGCGTTGCTGATCGATGGTCGCGTGCGCTTCCTGGACGATCACCTGGAACGTTTGTTTCGTGGCTGCGAACGCCTGGGCATTCCTGCGCCTGATCGACAAACCTTGATCGACGAGATTTCGAAAGTATCCGCCGCATCGGATCGTGGCGTGCTCAAGATCATCGTGTCCCGTGGCGCCGCTGGTCGAGGTTATCGGCCGCCGGCCTCTGTCACCTCGACTCGCATAGTGGCTCTGCATGCGTTGAAGGAGTCCACGCCACGCGCGTTGAAGCTGCGTTGGTGCGAAATGCGCCTGGGCCGGAATGCACGGCTGGCGGGCATCAAGCATCTCAACCGCCTGGAGCAGGTGCTGGCACAGAGCGAATGGCGGGAAGGGGAGTTCGACGAAGGCTTGATGATGGATACGGAAGGCGAGCTGGTATGCGCTACCGCCGGCAATGTGTTCGCTGTCCGTGATGGAACTTTGGTCACACCCGATCTGCGATTCTGCGGTGTACAAGGCGTGATGCGCGCACGGGTGATCGAAGCGGCGGCGACGTTGGATCTTATGGTCAGTGAGGAGCCGCTGTGGCCGCATGACCTGGAAGCCGCGAGCGAAGTTTTCATTACCAACGCAGTGCGCGGCATCCGATCTGCGTCATCGCTCGATTCGTTGCAGTGGAGCGAGGGCGCGGTGGCGACACGGCTCGCGCGTGCATTGGGGATTTAATGCGAAAACTGCTGAATCTGTTCTTGATCCTGGTGGTGCTGGGTGCTCTGGCCGCGGGCGCGGCCGGATGGTGGGGGCATCAGTGGCTGCAGAAGCCGATCGCCGGCCTGACCTCGCCGCTGATTTTCGAGGTGCCCAAGGGCGCTTCGCTGCGTACCGTCGCGAGCAGCCTCAACGATAAAAGCCTGCTGGACCAGCCGCAGATCTGGACGCTGTGGGCGCGTATCACTCAGCGCGATCATTCGCTCAAGGCCGGCGAATATCAGCTGGAGCCGGGACTGACGCCGAGCGGGCTGCTCGACCTGCTCAACTCCGGCGACGTGCTCCTTCACAGCATCACTTTCATCGAAGGCATGACCTTCGCCGACATGCGCAAGGCGATGGCGCAGACGCCGACGATCCTGAGCAAATACGCGTCGAGCACGCCGGAAGAAATCATGCGCGCGCTCGGCCAGGCGAGGCTGCATCCGGAAGGACAATTCTTCCCGGACACGTATCGCTACCCACGCAATACCACTGACATCGAACTGCTCGGCCTGGCGTTTCGACGCATGCAGCAGGAATTGAATGCCGTGTGGGGGACTCGCGCGAAAGATCTGCCGCTCGCCAGTAAATATGAAGCGCTGATCCTCGCGTCCATCGTGGAGAAAGAAACCGGCCTCGATTCGGAACGGCCGCAGATCTCCGGCGTGTTCGTCGAGCGGCTGCGACGTGGCATGCGGCTGCAGACCGACCCCACGGTGATCTATGGCATGATGGCCCGATATGATGGCAACATCCGACGCGCCGATCTGCTGAGGGATACGCCGTACAACACGTACACTCGCAAGGGCCTGCCGCCCACGCCCATCTGCCTGCCCGGACTGGATTCGATCCGCGCGGCGGTTCAACCGGAAACCACGGGCGCATTGTTCTTCGTGGCTAGCGGCAACGGCGACGGCAGCCACTATTTCTCGCGCACGCTGGCGGAGCACAATGCCGCCGTGAAACGGTATCTGAAAAAGCTCAAGGAAAAATGACTCGCGGCAAGTTCATCACGATCGAGGGCGGCGAGGGCGTCGGCAAATCGACGCAGATCGTCGCGCTCCGTGATTTGCTGGCGGCGCGCGGCATCGAAGTTGTCTTCACTCGCGAGCCCGGCGGGACGCGTCGCGCCGAGCGCATTCGTGAGTTGCTGCTCGAAACGACGGACGAAACCATGCCGAGCATCTGCGAGCTGCTGCTGGTGTTTGCGGGGCGCTCAACTCACATTGAGAATGTCATCCGACCTGCGTTGGAACGCGGCGCCTGGGTCGTCTGCGACCGCTTCACCGATGCGACGTACGCTTATCAAGGCGGCGGACGCGGTGTGGCACGCGAACAAATCGCCACGCTCGAAAAGTTAGTGCAGCGTGAGCTGCAACCCGATCTCACGTTGTTGTTGGATGCGCCGTTGGATATCAGCAGTGCCCGCGCCAGCGCGCGTAATGCCGCGGCAGGTTCGAGCGATCGTTTCGAACGCGAGCAGCGTGAATTCTTCGAACGCGTAAGAGCTGCGTACCTGGATCGGGCGCGCGCCGAACCGAATCGATTCGTTCTTATCGATGCCTCCGCGAGCATGGATGTCGTGACACAATCCGTGCGGCACGCCATCGAAACCCGCTTGTTGAGTACTTGACCGACATGGCCGAGAAAGAGTCACAATCCGCATCCTTGCCGACGGCGCGTCTGCTGCCGTGGCATGCGGACGCCACGGCGCAACTCCGTCACGCGTGGTCCACGAAACGTTTGCCGCACGCCATTCTCGTGCAAGGCGCGGACGGCCTGGGCAAGCGCGCGTTCGCCGCGTGGCTGGCCGGCGCGGTGTTGTGTGAGAGATCCGATGGCAACGAGCTGAACTTCTGCGGTGAATGCGCGAGCTGCGCGCTCATCAAAGCCGGCTCGCACCCGGACTTGTACTGGATCGCGCCGGAAGAGGACAAGCAGCAGCTGTCAGTCGATCAGGTGCGCGCCGCGTGCGAGAAGCTCTCCAAGACCAGCTTCCGGCAGGGTTACAAAGTCGCGATCCTGGAACCGGCGCATCAGATGACGCCGGGCGCCGCCAACAGTGTTCTCAAGACGCTGGAGGAGCCGTCGCAAAACAGCCTGCTGGTGCTGTTGACATCTCGACCGTCGGGGCTGTTGCCCACGGTTCGCAGCCGTTGCCAGAAGCTCACGATCACGCGCCCCTCGACAGCGGACGCGGCGGCATGGCTGCAGCAGGAAACCGGCAAGACGCTTTCGCCCGCGTTGCTGGAATTCAGCGGCGGCGCGCCGTTGCGAGCGCTCGAATACGCGGATGGCCGCTTCGACTCCCTGAATCAACACATGCAAAAGTCCCTACGGGATTTGCTGAGTGGCGACGCCGACGTGCCCCAGGTCGCCACCGAATGGGAAAAAGATGCCTTGATCGACCGGCTGATCTGGCTCGACTTGTGGCTGAGCGCGGCGGCGCGCACGGCGATTGCCGGAAGTGACGATCGGGTCACGTTCCCAGGGGGACCTGCGCACTTGCCAAGCCCGTCGCGCACGTTGAACATAAGCGCGATTTACAGCATGGTGGATCGCACGCGGGCACTCAAAGCCCAACTGGCCCGGACCGCGCTCCAGCGCGAGCTGGCCGTCGAATCGCTGCTGTTCGCCCTGTTGGAAACACTGGTGCCGCCTAAAACTTCGGTGGCGCGCGCAAGTTGAACTGTCTCACTGACTCGAGGCTCTCGGAAACCGCCGCATGGTGATGCGTCAACCCAGCAGCAAGCCCGGTTTGCTGACTCTGACAATCAAGGACAAGAGCGCCTTGTACCTGGCCTATATGCCGTTCGTGAAGAACGGCGGCCTGTTCATTCCCACCAACAGCAATTATCGCTTGGGCGATGAAGTGTTCATGCTGTTGAACCTGATGGGCGAGGACGAGAAATTGCCCGTCGCTGGCCGCGTGATCTGGATGACTCCCAAAGGCGCGCAGGGCAAACGCACCGCCGGCATCGGCGTGCAGTTCAGCGAGCAGGATCGCGGCAACACGCAACGAAAGATCGAGAGCTATCTCGCCGGCGCACTCGGCGGCGACAAGCCAACTCACACCATGTAAACCCGGTCCGGGTTCAGGACGATGCGCGGAGGTTTTTGATCGACTCCGCCGCGTTCAATCCGCCTCTGAGCACCGAGGCGTTCAAACCGCGTTCCGCCAGAATATAAGCAGCCGCCGAGCTGCGACGGCCGGTGTCGCAGTAAGTCACGTAGTGAACGTTGGGATCGAGCGACTTCAGCTTCAGCCGGATGAAATACAGCGGTACGTTGAGCGCGTCTTCCAGTCGTACGTTCTCGAACTCGCTCGGCAATCTCACATCCAGCCATTTGCCGCCCGCCGCGACGATGCGATCGGCCTGTTCCATGCTCACCCAATGCAGCATCGGCTCATTGAGCAGCTTGCGAAAATCGTCCTTCGCCAACCGCATCAACGTGCCGTCGGTCAGCATGGTGATGTTGGCGTTGCGTTTGGCGTCCGAGATCAGCGCTTCCTCGCCGAAGGTGTCGCCCATGGCGAGCTCGGCGAGCTTGATGCCCGATTTGTTGAGCGGCGTCTCGCGCGTGACCAGACATTTGCCCTTGACGATGACGTAGAAATAATCGCCTTCGTCGCCTTGTTTGATGATGACGTCGCCGGCGCTGACGTCGACGCGCTGCATGCGCATGAAGATGGCCTGGATGTTGGCCGGCGGAATGCGATGAAACGCTTTGGTCTGCAGCAGCGTCGTCATCCAATCGTCGCTGCTCGCGCCTTCGTCGCCGAGCGAGGTGAGCTCGGTGACTTCATA
>JBEVKA010000169.1:0-5189 GCA_040509855.1 Steroidobacter sp. | reverse complement strand
CGCGAGCAAACGTTCGTCGCCTTCGCGTCGGCCGAACAGCATCAAGCCGACCGGGGCGGCGCCGTGCGAGTGGATGGGCAGCGAGATCGAGCAGCGATCCAGGAAGTTCGCGATACACGGATTCCGCAGAACGAGCCCGTTGAGTCGCACATAGTCCGCATCGTCGTCGAATGCCGAAAGCGGCGGCGGAATGATGGGCGTGGTCGGCAGCACGATCGCATCGAAATCAGTTGTGCTGCGCTCGACGGACGCCATCAATTTGATCCGGGCCTCGTGCAGGTCACGCACATCCTGATCGCTCAAGTCGCGGCCTTTGAGAATGCGATTCGCGACGCGCCGATCGTATCGATCGAACTGTTGTTCGAGCATCGGACGATGCCACGCATACGCTTCTGCGGCCGGGATGCCGCCGCGAGCATAGGTGTCTCGAACATCGAGCAGCTCCGGCAGCGCTCGGCGCTCGATCTGCGCTCCCGCTCGCGCTAATTCATCGATCGCGCGTTCGAATGCCGCTGCGACGTGCTCGTCCACGCCATCGAGCACCAGCGTCGTCGGTAGTAACAAACGAATATCGCTCAGTGATGTGTTCGAAATCGGTCGCGGATTCACGCCACGAACGATGGCATCAATGACTGCACAACACGCGACCGAGTTCGCGAGCGGACCGACTGAATCCAGTGAATGCGACAACGGCACGACGCCATCTCGCGGCACGCGATGAGCCGTGGGTTTGAAGCCCACGATGCCGCAAAAAGCGGCAGGAAGGCGGCACGAACCGCCAGTGTCCGTTCCGAGGCTCGCCGCCGCCATGCTGTCTGCGACGGCCACTGCGCCGCCGGAGCTCGATCCGCCAGGGATGCGACGTGTGGCGCGCTCGAAAGGACTCAGCGGTGTGCCGTAGTGAGGATTCAGCCCCAGGCCGGAGTAGGCGAACTCGGTCATGTTGTTGCGACCGATGAAAACAAACCCGGCAGCGCGCAGTCGCGCGACCACCGGCGCGTCACGAAGTGCTGGGGGTGCACCTTTGAGAACAATCGAGCCGGCACGCGTGACCTCGCCAGCCACATCGAACAAATCCTTGAGCGCGATCGGGATGCCCGCGAATTCAGGCAGCTTCTCACCCTTGGCACGCGCGCGATCGATCTCATCGGCCCGCGTTCGCGCTACGTCCGCGTTGATGCTGATGAAGGCGCGTGAACCCTCGCCGTTGGCGTCGGCGATTCGTTCGAGCGCTTCATCCACCAAGGTTCGAGCACGCAGGGTGCCCGCCGCCAGCTGTCGCGCGAGTTCATTGAGTGCTTGCATGGGTTCAGTTTGCCACGAGTGCCGGCGCGCCAGGAGGCGGGGCGTCGCTGGCAATAGACGCTTGGGTACATTGCCCCGGGCCGGCCTTTGGGGTCCAATGCCGTCCCGTCCGTCGGGTCGGAGCCGGATTGAAGATCACTCTCGCCATCATCGCCATGCTGCTGCTGGGCACGTGCTCCCAGCCGCCGAGCGTTCTGGAGCAGATTCTGCGCAGTGGCGAGCTGCGTGTCGTCACACGCAATCTGCCGAGCGCCTATTACCTTGGCGCGAACGGGCCGCAGGGGCCGGAGTTCGACCTGGCGGCGCGCTTCGCGGCGGAGCTGGGCGTCAAGCTGTTCATCTATTCCGTGCCCAACGTGGCAGACGCGATGCGCGAGCTGGACTCGCGCCGTGCCCACATTGCCGCTGCCGGTTTGACGCGTGGCTTGCGATTGCCGTCGCAGTCGGGCTTCGGGCCGCCGTATCAGCAAGTGCGCGAACATTTGATTTTCCGCCAGGGCGACGCGCGCCCGCGAGGCGTCGAGCAGCTGTACGGCAGTCACATCGAAGTCGTAGCCGGCACCGCGCACTCGCAGACGCTGGAGCAACTGCGGGTCAACTTTCCCAACCTGAGCTGGGTCGAAAATCCCGGCGCCGAAACCGAAGAGTTGTTGTATCGATTGTCTCGTCGCGAGTTCACGTACACGGTGGCCGATTCCAACGAGTTCGCGATCGGTCGCGCGTTTCATCCTGAAATCCGCATCGCCTTCGATCTTTCGGGCGGCAAGGCACTCGCGTGGGCGGTCGATGCGCGCGATGCAAGTTTGCTCAAGCGCGTCACGGCGTTTTTCTCATCCGCTCGCGCCGAAGGGCGGCTGGCTTCGATTCTGGATGCTTACTACGGCGACACGGATCGCTTCGATTACATTCAAGCGCGCGTGTTCATGGAACATATCGAATCGCGCCTGCCACAGTATCGACACTGGTTTCGCGAGGCTGCGGCCGAAGTCGGCATCGACTGGCGCTTGCTCGCGGCCGTGGGTTATCAGGAATCCCATTGGGATCCCACAGCCACATCTCACACGGGTGTGCGCGGCCTGATGATGCTCACCGAAGAAACAGCGCGTTCGTTGAACGTCAGCGATCGTTTGGATCCGCGCGAGGCCATCTTCGGCGGCGCGCGTTATTTCGCATGGCTGCGCGACCAGATTCCTAAACGCATTCTCGAACCCGATCGCACCTGGTTCACGCTGGCAGCGTACAACGTTGGCGTCGGTCATCTGGAAGACGCACGCGTCCTCACGCAGATACATAACAAGAATCCCGATGTATGGGCCGACGTGCGCGAGCACCCGCCGCTGCTGACGCAAGAGAAATGGTACAAGCGAGTGAAACGCGGTTATGCGCGAGGTTGGGAGCCCGTGCGCTTCGTCGAGAACATCCGCGGTTATATCGATATCCTGGATTGGGTGGCGACGGATTCGGGACCGCCGTCGCAGCGTGAGGGAGGCTCACCGGCCGCGACGACCGCATCCACTGCGTCGGACACTTTGCCGGCGCCCGCGAGATGAACGCGCGTCAGCGTTTTTTCAGCGCCGCTTTCTCGGCGTAAGTCCGCGCCAGTTCCTCAGCAAACAACGTCGGCAGGTTCTGCTCGTTGCGCTGATTCAGGATCTGATAGAACTCGGTGTACAGATCCCAGTACTTCATTTTGTTGGCCGCACCCAGCAGCGCGCCGCGCTTCAAGCCACGATCGAAACGTTCCTGCAACTCTCCGGGCTCGATACGATTCATCACTTCGTCGATCGCGGCCTGAATGGCGGTGGACAGCGCGATCTGATGCATGCGCAGATCGGCGAACGAATCGCGAATCGCCTCGACCGGTCCCAGGTAGCGGCTGCTATGCGAGTCGAGCAGTTTGAGCAGCGCTTCATCGACGCTGGCCGAGAACTTCAGCGGATTGTTTTCCTGCGGTTGAATGGTCGTCTGACTCAACCGCAGGCGATTCTTCTGGTCGGCGCGGCCTTTGAGCGTGTCCATCAGGCCCAGCACGACTTCGCGCATCATCTGGCCCGAGAGCTGGAGCAGTGCATGCTGTGCTTCGAGCGGCAGTGAGCTCGGATCGATGCCCGCGCCCCGGCAGAAGGCTTCCACGCCATCCGACGGCTCCAACGTGCTGCCTTCGCGGCGTCGTTCGGCAGGTTGCGGCGTTGGCGCCGGTTTCTCCGGCGAGCGGTTGATCGCAGCGGGATTGGTCAGTGCCTGCAGCGACTTGCGATCGTAAGGCTGCGTCTGCATCTGCCAGTCGTCGGGCTTGGCTTTCTTGTCGAGCCCGGGGACCACGGTGCGCTGTTCGCCTTCGTCCGGCGCGTCCAGCAGCGATTGAAAGCCGCTGCGCGTCGGTTTGCCCGGCACGGTGTTTTGCAGGCTATTCGCCGGGGGAGTGCCCGGGCGCGTGGGCTGCAGATCGATCCCAAGGGCTTTGCCCAGGTCGAACGCGTTGTTCACCGGGGGCGGCGGCGCCTTGGGGGCGCTGGAGGGTTTGATGTTCGCGTCGCTGAGCAGGTCGGTCAGGTCCAGTTCTTCGCCCAGATCCTCGAAGGGATCGGGTGACGCGGGGCGCGCCGCGCGCGGCGGCGCCGGCATCTGGCCGCTCGCATCGGCCGGAAAATCGTTGCGCTCGTCGAGGCTGACCAGGATTTCATAGTCGCCCAGCCGCAGCCGGTCGCCGTCCTTGAGCGTATATGCGCCCTCGACCGAGGCGGGCACATCCGCGCCATTGATGAAGACGCCGTTGGTGCTGGTATCCTCCAGCACCCAGTTGCCGGCGCGGAACTCCACTTTGCAATGATGGCTGGAGATGTAACGCTCCGGATCCGGCAGGATCCAGTCGTTGTCCGCTGCACGGCCGATCCGTCCGCCAGTGACGCCGAACAGGCGCGAGCTGCGCTTGCCGAGCGCCTTGTAGTGATCGCTGATGACGCGGAGTTTCAGTGCCATTGAACCGAAAACTTGAGCAGATTGCTGACGTTGCGAGGCAGTCGCAGTCCGTACCCGGGACGCAGTCGCGCCCGCGATGTTACATAGCCTGGAACCGCAGCCTACCAACCCGAGCCGTAGCTTAAGATGGCAGCCAGTCACATTTTCAAGGTCATTTTTGTCAACCAGGGCAAGGTCTACGAGATCTATGCCCGCAAAGTCAGCCACGGCGCGCTGTTCGGCTTCATCGAGGTCGAGGAGCTGGTGTTCGGCGAGCGCTCCGCGGTGGTCGTAGACCCCACCGAAGAGAAGGTCAAAGCCGAGTTCGAAGGCGTGAAACGCACTTATCTGCCGATGCATTCGGTGCTGCGCGTGGACGAGGTGCGGCAGCAGGGCGTGAGCAAGATCAGCACGCTGGAAGGCTCGAACGTCACGCCGTTCCCGGTGCCCATGTACACGCCGGGCGACAAAAAATAAGCGCTGTTTGCGCACGGCGGGCGCGATCCGCCGCGGTGCCGGATTTTCCGGTATGATTCGCGCCCGTTTCCGCCGCTCTCCGCACCGATGCTGACACTGTCCGGCGCGCCCGCACTCTCCGATTTCCGCACCGCCCGCCTGCTGACCGCCCTGCGCTCGCGCGTTCCCGCCGTCGAGTCGCTCACTACGCGATTCACGCACTTTGTGCAGACGGGGCGTGCACTTACGGCCGACGAGCAACGCGTCCTGGAGGCGCTGCTGACGTACGGTCCGGCGCTGGCGAACGTGGCGATCCAGCCCTCCGATCAGCTCATCGTGGCCATCCCGCGGCCGGGCACGATTTCGCCGTGGTCGAGCAAGGCGACCGACATCGCTCAGGTGTGCGGGCTGAAGCCCATCGAGCGCATCGAGCGCGGCATCGCCTATTTCGTACGCTCGTCGTCGCCGCT
>JBEVKA010000168.1:0-10672 GCA_040509855.1 Steroidobacter sp. | reverse complement strand
ATGCTGCGATCGGCGCCGCGTCCCGAGGATTCTTTCGCACGTCGTCGCAGCGGCGTGCAGGCCGCATGGAAAACCGGCACTTCGTGGGGCTTTCGCGATGCCTGGACGGCGGGCACATTCGGTCCGTACGTGCTGGTGGTGTGGGTCGGCAATTTCGATGGACGCGGCAATCCCGCCTTCGTCGGCGTGCAAGCCGCCGCACCGCTGTTCTTTCGTTTGCTCGATGCGCTCGCGGCACAGGAGAAACTCGTCGAGCCCGTGTATCGACAGCCACCTCGCATGGAACGCGTCGAAGTCTGCAGCGCTTCGGGCGATTTGCCGAATGCCGAATGTCCGCAGGTTGTCAGCACCTGGTACATCCCGGGCGTCTCGCCGATTCGAGTGAGCCAGATCCATCGACGCGTCTGGATCGACACACGCACCGGCGAACAGGCCTGCCCACCTTACAATCCCGCGTTCACTCGCAGTGAGGTGTACGAATTCTGGCCCACCGACCTGCTGCAATTGTTTGCACAGGCCGGCATGCCGAGACGACGGCCTCCGCCGCCGGCAGATTGTCAGCGAGATGTACCTAGCGGAACGCCGCCGCAGATTACGTCGCCGGTGATTGCCGTGACTTACACGGTTCGCAGCGGCAAGGTCGGCAGCGAAACCATTCCACTGGCCGCGAATGCGGACAGTGAAGTGCGGCGATTGCATTGGTTCGTCGACGAGAGCTACGTCGGCACCGGCACGCCGGGGATCGCGATTGGCTGGAATCCGTCGCGGGCGGGCCGATACATCGTGCGCACCGTGGACGATCGCGGCCGTGCCGACAGCAGGGAGCTGTCCGTAGAGTTGGTGCGATAGAAAGAAGCGGTTGGCACACGCGTTCGAGCGGGTACTATTGAACGGATCGAATCGTTCCACCCGTTGCCACAGGTACCCCGCTAACGCATGCATCATCAATCCGAGCTGATCGCACTCATCGCCATGGGCTTCGTGCTCGCCCTGGGCTTTGGTTTTCTCGCTGCGAGGCTGCGGATGCCGCCGCTGGTTGGATATCTGGTCGCGGGTATCGCTATCGGGCCGTTCACGCCGGGCTTCGTCGCGGACGCCGGGCTGGCCGGGCAGCTCGCCGAGATCGGCGTGATCCTGCTGATGTTCGGCGTCGGCCTGCATTTCTCCATCGACGCGTTGTTGAAAGTGCGCGCCATCGCGCTGCCTGGCGCGGTCGTGCAGATCGGCGTGGCGACTGCCATCGGTTGGGGCCTGTCGTACTGGTGGGGCTGGGGGACGAGCGCCGGCATCGTGTTCGGACTCGCGATGTCGGTCGCGAGCACGGTCGTGCTGTTGCGCGCGTTGGAACAACGGAATGAGTTGGATACCGAGCAAGGGCGCATCGCCGTCGGCTGGCTGATCGTCGAAGACCTGGCCATGGTGCTGGCATTGGTGTTCCTGCCCGCGCTCGCGCCCGGATCCGGCGAACAGAATGCCGGCGATAACGCCTTGCTCATCAGCCTGGGTGTGACGACGCTGAAGGTCGCTTTGTTCGTGGCCATCATGCTGGTCGGCGGCCGGCGCGTAGTGCCCTGGATTCTCGAGCAAGTGGCGCGCACCGGTTCGCGTGAGCTTTTTACATTGGCCGTGCTCGCGATCGCGCTGGGCATCGCATACGGATCGGCGGTGCTGTTCGATGTTTCATTCGCGCTCGGCGCGTTTTTCGCCGGCGTGATGCTCGCGGAGTCGGACCTCAGTCATCAGGCGGCGGAGAACTCGCTGCCCCTGCAGGATGCGTTCGCGGTCATGTTCTTCGTATCCGTCGGCATGCTGTTCGATCCGTACGTGATCCTGGAGCAGCCGTTGCAGTTGCTCGGCGTAATGTTCGTCATCCTGATCGGCAAGTCGCTCGCGGCCTTTGCGATCGTGCTGGCGTTCGGTTATGCAATTCGCACCGCGCTGACGATCTCGGCGAGCCTGGCGCAGATCGGCGAGTTCTCTTTCATCCTGGCCGGGCTCGGAGTCGCGCTCGGATTGTTGCCCGAGGAAGGCCGCGATCTGGTCCTGGCGGGCGCGCTGTTGTCCATTACATTGAACCCGTTGGCGTTCGCGACCATCGAGCCCATCGCTCGCTGGGTCAATGAACGACCGAAACTGCTCGCTCTACTTACCCGCAAGAGCGAACGACAGGCCGCGTTACCACCCGATGGCAAAGTTTCCGATCTGCGCAACCACGCCGTGCTCGTCGGCTACGGCCGCGTTGGCAGTGTCGTCGGTCATGGGTTGCAAACATTGGGCTTGCAGTTCGTGGTGATCGAAACCAACCGTCGCGTCGTCGAACATTTGCGTGGCGACAGGATCGCCGCCATCTACGGCGACGCTTCCGCCCACGGCGTACTCGACCTCGCCCACGTCGAACGCGCCCGCCTGTTGGTGATCGCCACTCCCGACGGCTTCCAGGCCCGCCGCATTCTCGAACTCGCCCGCGCCAAGAACCCGAGCATTTCCGTCGTCGTCCGCACTCACAGCTCCGAAGAACTGCGCTATCTCATCCGCAAAGGCGTCGACCGCGCCGTCATGGGCGAACTGGAGCTGGCATTGGAGATGACCGACTACGCTCTCCGCAGCCTCGGCGTGTCCGAGGATCGCTGCAAGCTGCTTACACAGCAGTTGCGGAATGAGGGTGTGGGGGATGCGAAGAAAGAAACGGCCGTGTGAGTTAGTGTTTCTTGGCGATGTATTTCACGCCGTCGATGGAGGCGAAGTCGGCGTCTTGGGTCCAGAGCGTGGCGCCGTGCTCAATGGCGGTTGCGAGGATGATGCTGTCAGCCATTGGAAGCGCCAGCTCGCTAGATAGCTGTGCGGCTTCGAGCGCCAGCTCTGCATTTAGTGGCACGACATTGCCCTGGTACATCAATGCCGCGGCATCGAATGCCGCGTCTTCACCCCGCTGCTGCGACATTTTTTTGAAAACCTCATACATGGAGATAGTCGGAACGATGAGTTCTGCAAACTTCCCCAGCGGGTCCGCGAAATAGTGCGAATTGGGACCGCTCGCGAAGTACTCCAGCCAGCCGGATGAATCAACGACGTTCACGAGCGCTCGCGCTCCACTGAAGTGTCGATTCCCTTGAACATGCCGCGTGCCTTGCGCATCGAGATCACACGAACCAGCTCGATACGGTTCTGATACTGGAACGCTTGGAACCGTTGCCCCGGGCGGATGCCCATCTCCTTGCGAAGGGATTGCGGAATAGTGATCTGGAATCTGGATGTGACAGTTACGGCGTTCACGTTTCGCCTCAGTCGAGTAGTGGAAGACTTGCGGGGCATGGTAGGAAGACCTCTGATTCGTTGTCCAGAACCAAATATCTCATGATTCCGCGCAATTCGCGCGGATACGCGCGCGGCTGTGTTGTTGCCTCAATGGCGAGGCCTGGCTGCGCAACTTTGCGCAAATGACGCCGCTACTCCACCCAACCAAACGAACGCGTGACCGCCTTTTGCCAGGACGAGTACAGGCGGCCGCGGGTTTCCTTGGGCATGTTGGGATGCCAGGTGTGGGAGATGCCCCAGTTGCGGCGGAGGTCGTCGGTGCTTTGCCAGTAGCCGGTGGCGAGGCCGGCGGCGTAGGCGGCGCCGAGGGCGGTGGTTTCGGTGACTTGGGGGCGGACCACGGTGACGTCGAGGATGTCGGCCTGGAATTGCATCAGCAGTTGGTTGACGACCATGCCGCCATCGACACGCAGCTCGCTCAGGCGAATGCGGGAATCCTGCTCCATGGCAGTGACGACATCACGTGTTTGATACGCGGTGGCTTCGAGCGCCGCGCGGGCGATGTGAGCTCGGTTGGCGTAACGCGTGAGTCCGGTGATTACGCCACGCGCGTGATCTTTCCAATACGGCGCATATAAACCCGAGAACGCCGGGACGATATAAACATCGCCATTGTCTTGCACGCTAGCCGCGAGCGCTTCGATGTCGCCGCTATTGCTGATGATGCCAAGGTTGTCGCGCAACCATTGCACGAGCGCACCGGAGATCGCGATGGATCCTTCGAGTGCGTAGTGCGCGGGAGCCTTGCCGAGTTGATAGGCAACGGTTGTAACCAAACCCGCAACGGACGACACCGGCTTGGTACCTGTGTTCATCAACAGAAAACACCCGGTGCCGTAAGTGTTCTTGGCTTCGCCGGGTTGGAAACATGTCTGCCCGACCAGCGCCGCCTGCTGATCGCCCAGGATCCCGGCAATCGGCAGTCCCTTCAGCGGGCCATTCGCAACGTGACCATATACTTCGCTCGATGAGGCGATCCGAGGCAGCACGTTGCGTGGAATGGACAACGTGTGCAGCAACTCGTCGTCCCATTGCAACGAGTCGAGCCTCATCAGCTGCGTGCGGCTGGCATTCGTCACATCCGTGAGATGCAGCCCGCCGGTGAGATTCCACAGCACCCACGTGTCCATCGTGCCGAACAGCAGATGACCTGCGTCGGCCAGCGCTCTCGCGTTCGGTACGTTGTCCAACAGCCACTTGAGTTTCAGCCCGCTGAAATAACTCGCCATCGGCAGACCCGTCGCCGCGCGAAATCGATCCTTGCCACCTTGCGCGGAAAAATAGGCGACCAGCGGATCGACGCGCGTGTCCTGCCAGACGATCGCGTTGTGCAACGGTTCGCCGGTGCGGCGATCCCAGATCACCGTCGTCTCACGCTGATTGGTGATTCCGATCGCGACCAGATCACGTGCCGTGAGCTTGGCGGCTTGCAGCGCCTCCGCGATCACCAGATCGGTATTGCGAGAGATGTCCAGCGGCGCATGTTCGACCCAACCGGGCTGAGGAAATATCTGCGGATGCTCGCGCTGAGCGCTGGCGACGATGTTGCCGGCGTGATCGAACACGATGAACCGAGTGCTGGTCGTGCCTTGATCGATCGCGCCGACGAACGAGCTCATGACGCCGCCCTCTCCCCCTGAACCGGCAGCAAGAATACGCGCCGCGCGTCCGATAAATCGAGCTGCGATTTGCTGTAGCGACGCGCGATGGCGCCGCTGCGATGATCGAGCAGGTCCGGGCGCCGCTGAATCATTGCCTCGAAGGACTCGCCGGGCGGCGAGCGCAGGCTCAGCTCTTCATTGAGCATCACCATGTAAGCCCAGGTGATGGTCTCGTGATATTTGTTCTCGGCGCCAACCTTCGCCACGTACGACTTCAAATGTCGCCTGAAGTGCAAAGCACCTTCGGGAAAGCCGTCACGTTGCAGATAGGTCCACGCGAGCGACAGATGCAGACGATGATCGAACCGCGCCGGATCGAGCGTGCCGTTCTCGAACGCGACCAGCTCGCTTGAGTTGGCAGTCATGAGCGAGTCCTCCGTCGTTTGGCAGCAGTAGTAGCGGGACGTTTCGCGGTCGCGCGCATGGTGGCGCGTTCGGTTTCGACCAGTTGGTGACTGTCGTCGGCGGTCAGGTCCAGGCCGTAGATTTTCTTCAGCTCGCCAATCTGGGCCAGCGTCTGGGCGCTGAACGGCTGCCGGCCTTCGAAGGCATGCAGCACGATGCCTTCCAGGAGATCGCCGAGGGTGGTGTTCTTGAGCGCCGCCAGCGCCTTGAGCACGTTGAGCAGGCGCGCTTCGAGGCGGACACCGGTTTGAACGCGGGTAACGGTCGCGGCCATGATTGGTACTCTGGTAACTTGGTACCAAGTTACCAGAGACCGACTGCGCTCCGCAAGTCAGGCGCGCTTGGGCCGCCGCACCGCTCGCAGCTTGCCGCTCTTGCCGCCGCCGCAGAAAAATTGGGAATCGCCATCGGATTCCAGGCCCGAGATGTGGACGCCGGCGGGCATTTCGAGCCGCTCCAGGACTTCGCCAGTGCGAGGATCGATACGGCGCAGCTCACTCTCGTCGCCTTCCCAGGTGCCGTGCCACAGCTCGCCATCGACCCAGCTCACCCCAGTGACGAAGCGATTGGTCTCGATAGTGCGCAGGACCTTGCCGGTTTGCGGATCGATCTGATGAATCTTGCGCTCGCGATAGTGGCCGACCCACAGCGCACCTTCGGCCCACGCCAACCCGGAATCACCGCCGCCGCCCGGCGCGGGAATGGTCGCGAGTACGCGGCCAGTCTTGGGATCGATCTTGTGAATTTGATTCTCGGCGATCTGGAACAGATGCTCGCCATCGAAGGCAGTGCCTGCATGAGCCGCGACATCGATCGAACGCACGGTCTTGCCGCTGGCCGGATCGAGCGCATTCAACTTGTCTCCCGACGCGAACCAGACGCGCTCGCCGTCGTGAGTCACGCCGTGCACGGCGTCGACGCCCGGAAAGGGTCCGTATTCCCGAATGATTTCGGCGGCTCGTTTGGTTGCTGACATGTTGATGTGCTCCGGTGATTGATGACGCCGGCATGCTAATCATTCGGCGATGGGGGACGGGAGTAACAAAGGCGTCGTGAATGCAGGCACGGGCGGCGTCAGCCAGCGACGCGCACGCCCGCGACCGAACGACTGTATCTTGCCCGCCGCGGCCAATTCATCGAGTGAGCGCTGCGTCGTGCGCTGACTCGTTCCCAGCGCGAGCGCCAGGGCCGAGCTCGACCACGATTCACCGTCGGCGAGGAATGCGAGCACCGCTGCATGCTCTTCTTCGACCGGCCGCGCCAACACGACGAGCTCGCGTGCGTGGAGCAGTTCCAGTGTGAACCCGCGTTCTGTCGCGCTCACGTTCGCCAATGGTCGAAGCATCCTTCGCAACCGGCCGATTTCGACACGCAGCCTCGCACGCAACGATTCATCCGCACGCTTCAACCGAAAAGCACGAGCGACGAGATCTTCTCTCGATACATCTCCCGGCCAGGCTTCGCCCAATGCACGCACCAGCGCGAACAGCACAGGCCGCTTCGCAAGCGAAACGACCGTGTTCGCATCGCGCACGGTGTGACGACAGGCGTCGATGATGAGCGCATTCGACGTCAGCAATGTTTCAACGTCATCGAGTAGTAACGACCGCTCCTCGCCGCGCGTAATCAGACGAGCGGCGGGTGCATCCAGGACCTGGGTTGCTCCTTCAACTTCCGCGATCAGTGCATGAATACCCGCATGTCTTGCGACGTGACCTGCCCGAGCAAGTGCTGCTCGCGCTGTTTTTGCTCGGAGGCGACGCATCGCGAGTCCCGCGATGACCAGCTCATGCACGGCTCGCAACGCGGGCGGCAGCGATGAAGCGTCGAGTGTGGCGAGCATGCGTTCGACTTCGTCGAGACGGCCGATCAGCAGCAGGCGCCGAAGCTCGAGATATCGGGCATGCGCAGCGTTCAGCCAGTCGCCATGTTGTTCAAGGATTGCTCGTGCGGTGTCGAGCGTCTTCGCCGGCCAACCCAGATCACGCGACGCCAGCGCCAATTCCGCTTCGGCGACAACACATCTCGCCCGCGCCACAGCTTCTCTCGGGCCGAAAGCGCGCGCCGCGCTTCTCACCAGCGCTTTGGCTCGAACGAAATCGCCGAGCTGCGCCATCGCAATTCCCCGCAACGCGAGTGCCGGCGCATCGTCGCGCAGGGCAATTCTTTTCAGTGCTCCCAGCGGATCGCCGGCGGCCAACGCGCGGGCGGCGGCTGTAATCAATGAATCCACTTAGCTGAATCCCGACACGATTGTCACTCCCACCCCCTGGATCAAAGCTCCTAATCTAGCGCACGCCCCTCAATGGAGAGCACACGATGACGACACATAAGGCCGGAACTCGCCAGGAATGGCTGGCGGCGAGACTCGAGCTTCTCGAAGCCGAAAAGGAGCTCACGCGACGTAGCGACGAGTTGGCGCAGCAACGCCAGCAGTTGCCGTGGGTACGCATCGACAAACAGTATCGATTCGACACCGACGCGGGAAGCGGCTCGCTGGCGGACCTGTTCCGCGGGCGCTCGCAACTGCTCATCTATCACTTCATGTTCGGGCCGGACTACAAGGCGGGATGCCCGTCGTGCTCGGCCATCGCCGATGGCTTCAACGGCATCGCCGTCCACCTGGAAAGCCATGACGTCGCGTTCACGGCCGTCTCACGCGCGCCGCTGCCGAAGCTGCAGGAGTACAAACGGCGGATGAGCTGGACGTTTCCGTGGGCGTCCTCGTTCGGCGGCGACTTCAATGCCGACTTCAACGTTTTCTTCAATGAGGAGCAGCAGCGCCAGGGCGGCATCGAATACAACTATCAAACCGAGGCGGCGTTGGACTGGCGCGGTCAACAAGGACCCGTCGCGGAAATGGCGGCTTCAAGCGGCACCGATGTGCCTGCATACACGCGGGAGCGGCCGGGCATGAGCGCGTTCGTGCTCGCAGACGGCGTCGTCTATCACACCTACTCTACCTATGCGCGCGGCTTGGACAGCTTATGGGGTATGTACCAGTGGCTCGATCGTGCCCCCAAGGGCCGCAACGAAACGGGCGTTTGGTGGCGTCGCCACGATGAGTACGCGTCCCGCTAGGGATCGATCACCCACTCGACTCGACCGGGTGTGCGCTCCACGGAAACGCGGCGTGTACTCACATCCAGCGCATACGTGAGATAGCAAACATGCCGCGGATTGTTCAGCGCTTCGCGCACGAAGACGGCCACGACGTCCTCGCCCGTCAACCGCGCCGACAACGTCAGCACGCCCGGTAGAAACGCCGAGCGAATCTCCGCGCCGAGCGCCTGACAGTGCGCGTAGTTGGAAGGATCGAGCAACCCCGTATCGGTCGCGCAGCGCGAGCGAAGGTCAACCAGGGCGGCGCTGCAGTGAATGAGATGCACGCGCCGCTCTTGCACGATGGGCTCTTGAATATCGAGAGCGGCCTCGCTCGCCAGCGTGTTCAAGCGAAAGTGATGAACCGTTTCGTGAATCGTTCCCAGCAAGGAACGCGCGCCGTACCAAACGCCATACTTGCCGGAGGAATAACGTGAGTTCGCAGGATGATCGAACGGCCACTGAATCGCCGTGGCGATGGGATCGTAGGTGGCTGCATCGTCGAAGGGGCGCGAGATGATGGGCTGTTGCTCGCGCGTCGGCTTGGTCGACATCTCATGTTCCATGAGCACCGACACCGCCGCAGGATCGTCGACCAGCTCCTGAAAGATATCGATGCTCGCGCGCAGGCTGACGATGTTTCGATGCCAATCGCCGCGCGAGTCTTCCGTGACCTGATACGCCTCCGCCATCGACTCACTGCCCGCGCATTACATCGAGCGTTCCGCGCACCAGCGCGAGACCCGGCAGACCATATTGTTTGACGACTTCGACCGGAGAGTGGCCGCCGAATCGAGCGTTACGCGCCGACATCCAACCCTGTGAGAGAGCTTCGTTGCGCGGATAGAGCAGCTTCAACGATTTGTGGATGCCGAGCAGATGACCGGCGCGATCCATCAGATCGCGATTGGGAGCCAGCGGCTCGCCCTGTGCGTAACGTTGCAAGGCAGAGCGGTTCTCGCTCGACATGCCGAGCAGCGCGAGGCGGTCCGCCGTGCTCAGCTGCCAGAGATCGAACAGTTTCGAGAGCGCGCCGGCCAGCACCACGCGGCGTTCGCGGGTGGGCACTGTCGGTGCGACCAACTCGGTATGCATAAGGATCCTAAATATCCGGTTGCAAGTGCCCGAAAACTGTAGCACTTCACACGTCTATACGTATAGCTATCACATCTGGATCCCGGAGTCGAACAAAAGCTTGGCGCAGCCCGGGAGGCTGCGGCTCAACTCATTGATCGAAGTGAGATTTAAGGTGCGGCGGCAACGCCCAGGAGAGCGACACCGGGCGCCGAGGATTGCAAAAGTTCGCGTATGAACTCGTGGCTGGGCAGCGGCCGGCCGAAGAAATAGCCCTGTAGTTCGTCGCAATGGTTGTCGCGCAGGAAGTCCAGCTGCTGCTGGGTCTCGACGCCTTCGGCGACGACTTTCAGGCCCAGGTTGTGGCCGAGCGCGATGATGGTCCGCACGATGGTGGCGTCGTCACTGTCGGTAACGATGTCCTGCACGAATGAGCGATCGACCTTGAGCCGGTCGACCGGGAAACGTTTCAAATAGCTCAGGCTCGAATAGCCGGTGCCGAAGTCATCGAGCGCGATCTGCACGCCGAGGCGGTTGAGCTCGCCGAGCATGGCGATGAGCTGATCGGCGTCGTGCATCACCGCGCTCTCGGTCAGCTCGACTTCCAGATAGCGCGCTTCGAGACCGGTCTCGCGCAGCACTTCTTCGATGGTCTGCACCAGGTTGTCCTGACGGAACTGTCGCACGGACACGTTGACCGAGACGACGAACGCCGGCAGTCCCGCGTCCTGCCAGGCTTTGTTCTGCGCGCACGCGGCTCGCAGCACCCATTTGCCGATGGGCACGATCAAGCCAACTTCTTCCGCGACTGGAATGAACCGCGACGGCGGTATGGCCTCGTCCTCCGACACGTGCCAGCGAATCAGCGCTTCGGCGCCGGTGATGCGCCGGGTGCGCATGTCGACGCGAGGCTGGTAGTGCAATGTGAACTGCTGTCGCTCCAGCGCACGTCGCAGTTTGTTTTCCAGCTCCAGCCGCTCGGTGATGACGGCATTGAGCTCGGCGGTGAAGAACTGGAAGTTGTTGCGACCCTTTTCCTTGGCGCGATACATCGCCTGGTCGGCATGCTTGAGCAGCGTCTCCGCGTTCGCGCCATCGTCGGGATAGAGCGCCAC
>JBEVKA010000167.1:0-3864 GCA_040509855.1 Steroidobacter sp. | reverse complement strand
GGCTTATGACGTCGGCGTGTATGACGGCGCTGACACCGCACACTATCTGGCGCTCGGCTATCACGTCGTGGGGATCGAGGCGTCGCCCGATCTTTGCACAAGCTTGCAACAGCGATTTGCGAAAGAAATAGACGCGGGTCGTTACACGTTACTCAACGTCGCGATCGGCGAATCGGAGGGCGTGCTGCCTTTCTGGCTGTCGGAGAATCCCCAGTGGAATTCCTTCGACTACGCGGCCGCGACGCGCGACGGTAAGACGGCGACGCAAATTTCCGTCCCCGCTCGCACGATCAGCAGCATCTTTCGTGAATACGGCGTGCCCGACTACATCAAGGTCGACATCGAAGGCGCCGATTACGTTTGTCTACGAGGCATGGGGAATGAGTGCCCCACTTTCGTATCGTTCGAAGCCGGCAAGGAAGGTTGTGACGAGATGCTGCTCGAACTGGCGCGGCGTGGTTACACCAGCTTCTCTTTGGTACACCAACGCTCGCAGCGTCCAACGATGATTCCGTCGGCAGGCTCACTCGCTCACGTCAACTGGTCAGCACGTCAGTGGCTGAGATGGAAACTGCGCCGCTCCCCGATCATCCACAAACTATTGGCCGGCGCGCGCTCCCGCATGCGCTGGGCCGCTGGCCGCCGCCAGCACAAGAAAGATCCAGCCGTCGTCGCGCAGATTCATCACTGCCTCACACCCATGGAACACACCGACGGCTGGTACACCCTGCCCGACTTCCTCTGGCTCTGGCGCAACGTCATCACCAGCGGAATGATCGACTCGGCGTGGTTCGACGTGCATGCCCGGCGTTGAATTCAAAGCTCACACCTTCACCGCCTTCCCTGTCCGTGCCGACTCGTAAATCGCCATCATGATGCGGATGTCGCGCAGGCCTTCTTCGCCCGGCACTTTGGACGCGCGCTTCTCGATGATGCACTGAGAGAAGTCGTCGATCTCGGCGGCGAAGTGGTCGACGACGGGTTTTTCGAGCGGCTTGCCGTCGCTGCGCGCGCCTTTGATGCCGCCGTAGTTGAATGCGGGATCGAGGCCGAACCAGCCGCGTTGAGTGTGAGCGCGGACGCGGCCCATGCCGGCGGCGTTGAATGAAGTGCTGCAGTTACCGAGCACACCGCTGGGGAACGTCAGCTGGAAAGTCATCGTCTCATCGACGTCGACGAACTTGGCCGGATCGGTCTTGGTTTCGAAGGCGCTGATGAGCACCGGCTCTTCGCCGGAAATATAACGCGTGGCTTGCAAACAATAGACGCCGACGTCCATCAGCGCCCCGCCACCGGAAAGTTTCTTTTTGATGCGCCACTGAGTCGGATCGCCCAGCGGGAACCCGAAGTTGGATTCGATGACGCGCAGATCGCCGAGCTCTTTCTCGCGCGCGATGCGAATGCATTCCAGGTGATGTGGCTCGAACTGGCATCGATACGCAACGCTGAGCTTGCGGCCCGCGACCTTGGCGGCATCGATCATCTTCTGGCATTCATCGACGGACACAGCCATCGGCTTCTCACAAAACACATGCTTGCCCGCCTTCGCGGCGGCGATGGCCTGAGCCGCATGCAGCGCATTCGGCGTGACCACGTACACCACGTCGATATCGGGATTGTCGGCCAGCTTCGCGATCGTGTCGTACGTGTAGACGTTGCGTTCCGGAATGTCGTACTGCTTGCGCCAGCGCTGTGCCTTCTCAGGCGTGCCGGTCACGATGCCGGCGAGTCGCGCGTGCTGGGTCTTTTGCAAGGCCGGGGCAATCTGCTTCTCGCTCAAACTGCCGAGGCCGCACAGCGCCCAACCGAGCTTTGGCTGCGACTCGCGAGCGAGCGCCCGAGTCACGCTGGTGCTGATGAACGGCGCCGCGACCAATGCCGCCGTGGACCGGCGAATGAATTGCCGACGAGAACCTGTGCGCATCGATCCCCCAAACATTCGAGGTTGTTTTGACTCGGGGGGAGTCTAGCATGCGACCGCTACCAGTCACGGCGGAGGCAACGCGCAGCGCTCCTTCATGCAATCTGACGCTGCATGGACACGACTCCGGCGCTCGCACGGCAGCGGCAATTCGCCGCCATGACGGCCAGATCGATCGGCGACGGCACGCGAGCGGTGCTCGTGTAAAAGAAGGTCCGCTGCAGCTCGAGCGCACCATCCAGGATCATCACGAACCGCCGATCGGTTGCGTCCCGGCGAGGCCAATCCGACAGCGTGGCGATCCCATCCAACATGCGATGGCTGATGAGCCGGCCACCGACGGCTTCGATCCAATTGCCACCCTCGCACGACGATTCGGCGCCGACCGCCAACGCCGTGATCGCCTCGCCATCGAACGTCGCGCGTACCTGTTCGATCCAGCGATCGGCTTCGAATCCGTAGCTGGCGAAGTCATCCGGATGCGAGAACAGCAAGGCCCAGCGATCGCGCAGCCAGCCTTTCAGCAACAACTGCAGCAAGGGTTGACTGGTCGCGGACATGATTGCCATGACGCTCCTCCTGACCGACGGCAGTGGACGAATCTGCAGGCACAAGGATGGCGACAAGCCAGTTTGATGTCAGTCGGACCGCAGTATTGTAAGGGTCACAGGCATGCAGCCTTGTTCCCACCCGGCAATCCTCCGCCGGCCCCGACGCCGGCCCATTCATCGGGTGCAATACCGGCCGCACCGTCGGTCAATTGGCCACGCCAGCGACGTATTGTTAGGCTAGCCGGATCATGACCCTGACCGAGCTGCGCTATATCGTCGCCCTCGCCTCCGAACAGCATTTCGGACGGGCCGCCGAGCGTTGCAATGTGAGTCAGCCGACGCTCAGCATCGCGGTGAAAAAGCTGGAGGACGAGCTCGGCGTCGCGCTGTTCGAGCGAGGTAAGCAAGGCGTGCTGGTGACGCCGCTCGGCCAGCGCATCGTCGCCATGGCCAGCGAAGTGCTGGAGAAAACAGCCGAGATCAAGGACGTCGCGGCGTCCGACGGCGATCAGCTCGCCGGGCCGCTGGCGTTGGGAACGTTGCCCACCATCGGCCCGTATCTGTTGCCGCAGTTCATTCCATTGCTCCAGGAGATGGCGGCGCATCTGCCGCTGTATGTTGAGGAAGCAACACAACCGGCGCTCGTCACCAAGCTGCGCAATGGCGATCTGGACGCGATCCTCGCCAGCGCTCCGTGCAACGAGACCGACATCGTCACCCAGGAGCTGTTCGACGAGCCGTTTGTCCTGCTCATGTCCGCCCGCCATCGACTGGCGAGCAAACAGGAGGTCGAAGCAAACGACCTGGATCCGGCCGAGCTGTTGCTTCTGGATGAAGGCCACGCCTTCCGCGAGCAGGTTTTAGCGGCCTTTCCGCATCTCCGGCCGAGCGACACGCACCCTTTGAACCGGCGCGCGCCGATGAGGGGCAGCACACTGGAAACGCTCCGGCATATGGTCGCCTCCGGGCTGGGCCTGACCATCCTGCCCCAAGCCGCCGCGCACACACCTTTATATGCGCCGAACCTGCTGACCACGAAGCCTTTTACAAACCCGGTGCCCAAGCGCACCCTGGTGCTCGCCTGGCGGGTGAGTTTCCCCCGACATAAGGCGGTCGACGTGCTGCGCCGGGCGATTCAGGCCAGCAGCGCCGCTTATTGGAACTACAATACAGCGCGCGAGCCGGAGGCCTCCGGCGTGTTGCTCGAGAACCGGGACTGGTAGAACAAACGTCCATGCAGCCGTTGTCGAAAATCGTGATCGTGGGTGGCGGCACCTCCGGGTGGATCGCGGCGGCCATGCTGTGCCATCACCTCAAGCGCGAGCTGTGCCAGATCGAGCTGGTCGAGTCGGACGAGATCGGCACCATCGGCGTCGGCGAGTCGACGGTGCC
>JBEVKA010000166.1:0-4983 GCA_040509855.1 Steroidobacter sp. | reverse complement strand
CGGTTGAGCCTCGTGCGACTCAGCGCCTTCTTCGTGTTGGTGAACGCGGCGGCGCTCAAGGCGCTGGCCTTATGGATGATCGGCAGCCGAGTCGAAGTGTGGCAGCCGACACAACGACCCAAGTGATATGAGCACTCAGGCCGCACACGTTGCGCCCGTCAGCGAGCCGTCCACCGGGCGACGGCCGATTCGCGTCCTGCATTTGCGCGACTCGCCGTGGGTCGATGGACCCGGGCGCACGATTTTGGAGACCGGCTCGCACGTCGACCCGACGCGCGTCGAATATCACATCGGCGTGCTGGTCGCGAAACGCGATGGCGAGCATCCGCTGGTGGATTCGGCCAAACAACGCGGCATCAGCATCATTCCGATCGCCGACCACGGTCGTGTCGACAACCAGCTGCTCGATCCGATTCTGGAACTGATCGACAAGTTGCAGATCGAGCTCCTGCACACCAGCGAATTCCGTTCTGCGCTGATCGCGCAGTTCATCAAACGTCGGCGTCCGAAGTTGAAGATGGTCGCCACGGCTCACGGCTGGATCGCCAACACGTGGCGCCGTCGCCTGGTCCGCTTCCTGGACAAGATGCTGTTTCGTCGTTTCGATCACGTGATCCTGGTGTCCGAGGCGACGCGCTCGCTGGTTCCAAAGTGGTGGCTGTCCGACTCGCGTGCCACGGTCCTGCGTAACGCGCTCGTGCTCAAGTCGTATGGCAGCGAGACCGTCAACAAACCACGCCGGCCGATCGATCCGCACCAGGCCGTGATGGTGAACGTGGGCAGACTCTCGCCCGAGAAGGGCCAGGAAATGCTGCTCAACGCGATGCATGCGCTGACGCCGCGTTGGCCCAAGCTGCGGTTGAAGTTCGCCGGCATCGGGCCGCTGGAAGATCATCTGCGTTCGGTCGCGCGCACCTTGGGATTGGAGGATCGCGTCGAGTTCGTCGGCTACGTGAAGGACATGCCACGGCTGTATGCGGACATCGACCTGGTGGTGCAGAGCTCGTTCACCGAAGGTCTGCCGAACGTGATCCTCGAAGCTGCCTATCTGCGTGTGCCCATCGTGGCGACCGCCGTAGGCGGCACCGCCGAAGTCATCGCCCATCAGCAATCGGGCTGGCTGATCGAACCCGAGCTTGCGCAACTAATCGCTGGCATCGAACGTTTCCTGGCACATCCGCAGGAATTCGTGAGCATGGCCGAGCGGGCCCACCAGGGCATCCTGCAGAATTATTCCTTCGACGTTCGCACCGAGAAACTGACGCAGGTCTATGAAAGGCTGATGGGCAGGACGCCGTGAATCAACGCGCCAAGGAACCGACGCCCGAAGAGACCGACAAGAAAACCCGGTATCTGTACTGGTGGCTGCTGCTGGCGCTGTTCTTCGAATACGGCCGTCCCGCCAGCTATTTCAAGCCGCTCGGCGCCATCCCACTCAACAGCATGATCCCGCTGGCGCTGCTGGTCGTCTCCACTTTCGCGGGCGGCCTGCGGCCGTGGAATCGCATCTTCGCCGACTCACTGGCGAAATGGCCGTTCATTTTCCTCGGCTTCGTGATGATCTCGGCCGTCTGGGCCACGGTCGGCGGCTATACCCTCACGATCTTCGAGCGCATGCTCGGCTCTGTGTTCCTGTTCATCATGATCGCGCGCATCGCTACCACGCGTGATCGAGTGCGCGGCGTCTGTATGACGCTCATCGTTGCGCACCTGTTCCTGCTCATCATGAATCCTGAAGTGGTGACGTCGCCGACCACGCGCCACTACATCACCGGCGCGACGTTCCTCGGCGACGGTAACGACTACTCCATGTCGCTGTGTGTGTTGCTCGGGTTCGCGTTCAACATCGCGTTCTCGCAGACGTCGAAAATGAAAAAGATCATGTGCTGGTCGATGGTCGGCCTGCTGATGCTCACCATCGTCGGCACGCAATCGCGCGGCGCTACGTTGGGAATGATCGCCGTGCTCGGTTACATGTGGTGGCGCAGCCCGCGAAAAGCGGCGGGCGTGGTGGCGATCATCGTCGCCGCTTTGGGCGTATTGGCTTACGCGCCCGATGTTTACTTTCAGCGCATGGGTACGCTGTCCGCGCCGTCGCAGGACAGTTCCGCCGAAGGACGAATACATGCGTGGCGCGCCGGCACCAAGATGGCGTTGAACAACGTGCTGGGCGTGGGCGCCGGCAATTTTCCCAACAACTTCCCCAAGTACCGCGCCCCCGATGCGCCGACGCGCTGGATGACGGCGCACTCCATGTATTTTTTGATCCTGGGCGAGCTGGGCTTTCTCGGCCTGGCGTTATTGCTCAAGCTGGTGTTCGGCAACTTCCGCAGCAACGCACGCTTGCGGAAACGACTGCAACAGCAACAGGGTGACGACAAGACCAGGTACTCGACCGATATTCGAACGCTGGATAACTTCAACGGCAGCGTGATCGGATTGGCCGTGGCCGGCGCCTTCCTGTCGGTGACCTATTACCCGCACATCTTCGTGCTCGCCGGGTTGAGCATCGCGCTGAGGCGGGTGATCGCGGAGGATGCGGGGCTGGTCGACAGTCCGGCGACGCTGAAGCGACCGGGCCTGCGACGCCTCGCCGCTCGAAGCGCGAAGCCCGAAGTCCCAGCGACCTAACGACGCAGCAGCCAGCGCTTGGCGGCCAGCATCGCGGGCTTGGGATCGTCGGCACGCTCCAATTCGTATCGCGTGCCCCACGGCTGCAAAAAACTCAGCAGCGTTCTCCAGCGGCCGGGATGAGAGTCGGGCAGGTTGAGCTGCTGACGGCTGCGAAACAGCAGCGCCAGCATTGCGTCCACGTCGCCCCACAGCCAGCGCGAGCGCGTGCCTACTCGATAGCTTTCCAGTGCAGCACGCTTGCGATCCAGCGCGACATCGACGGCCAGGGCAGGGAAGTCCACGCCCGCATCGATCGCGAGTTGCAGCGAGCCCCAGAAGCGGCCATTGATCTCCATCAGGCGCAGGCTGCCATCGCGTGAATTCTGTTTGAACTCCACCATGGCGACGCCGCGCCAACCCATCGCTTTCAACAGCGCGATGGCCTGCTTTTTCGCCACGGGATCGACCAGGGCGCTTTCGCACAGAACGCTCACTCCACCCGACGGCGGCTTCTCACGAATGCGCCGATGGGAGAATGTCGCGAGCACGTCGGTGCTGTCACAACAGACGAACACACCGACGCCCGGGCCGACGATGCGTTCCTGGATCAGCACCGGAAACACGGCGGGATCGAGTCGATCCAAACGCGAGAACAGATCTTCGGCTTGCGCGGCGTAGCCGGTGCTGCTTGAGACCCAGTTCTTGCCGTTCCAATTGCGCGAGCGCGCTGGTTTGAACACGGCGGGATATTGGATTTGACTCGCCTTGTCTCGCGCGTCCTGCGCCGAAGCGACCACCAGCGTCCGTGGAATCGGCACACCGATGCGCTCAGCCTGTTGCAATACCTGCGACTTGTCCGCGACAGCCGCCACGGTCGCCGCATCAGGGAAAGGCATGCGCACTTCCGGAGGCAGCAGGCTGCGATGCTGTGTCAACAACAGCGTGGTGATCTCCGTCATCGGCAGCAGCACGTCGATGTGATGACGTTCGACGATGTCGGCGACATCGCGGACGAATTCCTCGGGCGAGCGATTGGGGCTGCAATATTCGGAGAAACCGACCGAGTATCGGGAGACGGAGGCGAGCGACGGATGCGACTCACCGGCCGTGAATACTTTGTAACCTGCGCGACCCAGCGAGCGCGTGGCCGCCAATGCGGAGCGGTTGTCACTATCCGTGACGAGGATGCGCACCGGTTCGGATCGTGAAGTATTCGCCTCGCGCGCTGACGCCATGGTTCGAGTATACGCGGAGGATTAAAACAAACCCGCCAGGCGCGACATGAAGGCGGCGTCGCTGGCGGTGGACTGCTCGTGAATGTTGATGCGTCGCAGGCGGAACGCATCCGCTCCTGCCTCCACCAGACCACGATTCGTGGTGTAAGCACAGCGGTAGCCGTTCTCCTCGACTGCCTTGGCGATCTGCGTGTCGTGATCGCCATTGGGATAGGCGAGATCGCTGGGATCGATGCCGGCGCGCTCGCGAATGATCTGCCGCGAACGGCTCAGCTCGGTGCGTACCGAGGCCGCATCGAGCTTGGTCAGCGGCGTATGCGTGCAGCAGTGCGAGCCGATCGCCATGACGCCACTGGCGCCCAGCTGCCGGACCTGTTCCCAGGTGAGGAAACGATCGGGATGGCGCTGATCCGAGCCGACGCCAGCTTCACGCAACAGTGCCTCGACCTTCGACACCAGCGCGTCGATCTCTGGCTGCGGCTGGGCTTTGTATCTATCGATGATCGCCCGGATCGCCAGTTTCGCCTGCGGGGGCGTCAGCGAAGCGTCGAGCAAATGCGAGGCGCCCAGCTCGGCGAACAGTGCCGAACTGCGGGCGGGATTCTGTCTGGCCGCATTCAACGCGCGAGACAGTCGTTCCTGCCAGAAACAATCCTGAGTATCGATGTAATCGGTGGCGACGAACAGCACCGCCGGCACGCCAGTCTCGCGCAGGATCGGCAGCGCATAATCCAGGTTGTCATACCAACCGTCATCGAATGTCACCAGGCACGCGTCCGGCGGCATGCGGCCGGCGGCCAGAGCCTTGGCGAACTCATCGGCCGACAACGGAGTGAACAACCGCCGCAGCAGCTGCATCTGGCGTCGGAAGGTCTCGGGGGAGACGACGATGGCGTCGGTGGAAAAGGACTCGGCGCTGCGTTCCTTCGGCAGCACTCGATGATAAGTCAGCACCACAGCACGGCCGCGAAGCTTCCGGCGCAGGTAGAACTGCAACGCGCCGGTGCGATACGCGAGCGCGACCATCGTGCCCTTCAACATTCGCTTGGCAGTGTGAATCACCGAAAATCCTAGGGAGAGCGGAGCGCCGACAAGTGCGGGGCGCGATTGTACCTGGACGACGATGGGAATCCTG
>JBEVKA010000165.1:0-5246 GCA_040509855.1 Steroidobacter sp. | reverse complement strand
GGGTTGCGTCAACGGAATATCTTCATCGAACAAACCCGTGGTCACCACCTGCGTCACGGTGAGATTCCAGTCGTACCGAACGTACTTGTCCTGCCGCTCCGGCCCGACATACGCAATCTGTTCCTTGGCAAGTACCGAGCGCCGCCGCTGCCGCCCCGTCGGCGTCGGCCAGACATCGCCGCGAAGCATCTTCAGCAGCATGGTCTTGCCGGAGCCGTTGGCGCCGACCAGCGCCCAGCGCTCACCCCGACGCAACGTGAAACTGATGTCGTCGAGCACCGGGTGCTCGTCGAAGATCAGTGAACAATGGGCGAGTTCGATCAGCGCGGCTGACTTGGAGGATTTTTCAGCGACCACGGGGCATTGGTATCGGCCGAGTCGCGCGCGACCCGACCGTCTCGTTCGAGTTTGAGCAGATGAGCCAGCAGCGAGGATTTCGCCACCGGATGCAGGCGTGGGTCTACATCGTCGTAGACACTCACCACCAACGTTTCAATATTCGCCGCCCCCTCGCGCCCCAGTCGCTCCACGACCTTGGCCTCGCGCTGCAATCGATGCGCGATGATGCGAGCGATCTCCGCCTGCGCGTCTTCGATCACCAGCCCGTGGCCCGGCGCCAGCCGCGTCACCGGTTCCTTCTGCAGCCTCGCGAGCGAATTCAAATATTCGATCATGCTGCCGTCCGGCGGACTGATGACCACCGTCGATCCTTGCATCAGGTGGTCACCGGTGAACAGCAGCCCCGTGCCTTTCAGCAGATAGCAAAGATGATTCGAAGCATGCCCCGGCGTATGCACCGCTCGCAGCGTGAGCGCCCCCACGCTCACTTCATCACCATCATTCAGCTCTCTGCCCGGCACAAAGCCCGCGTCCTGCCGCCCATGCTCCGGCGCATGCTTGCCCATGATCTTCGCGCCAGTCGCAGCGGCGATAGCACTCGCCGCCGGCGAATGATCCGGATGCGTGTGCGTCGCCATCACCGCCTCAATGCGCCGCCCCGTCTCCGCGAGAATGCGCTCGACATGCACAGAATCATCCGGCCCCGGATCGATCACGAGATAGGGCCCCGCACCCACCAAATATGTGTTCGTCCCCGGCCCGGTCATGAAGCCCGGATTACGCGCGATCAGGCGTCGCACGCCGGGAGCGATTTCATCGAGTTGGCCAGAGGTCAGGGGCATGCGCTGAAGAGTAGCATTGCCCGATGCGACTCAAACAGAGAGAACTACACCGGACTCTTACCGTCCAAAATCGCTTTCACCATTGCATCGAGCTCGGTCGCGCTCGGCGGCCTGGCCAGCTGCCATCCGTTGACGATCACGGTCGGCGTGCCGCGAACGTTGAGCTGCTCCGCCAGCTCGCGGCCCTCGATGACGCTTTGAAGCGGATCGGTCTTCTGAATGCAGGACCCGAAGGTCGCAAGATCGGGCACGCCTGCGTCGGTGGCGAACTCACTCCACGGTTTCAGCCCGAATTGATCCTGACCCTTGTACAGGCGCGCATGCATCGCCTCGAAGCGCCCCTGCTCGCCGGCACACTCCGCGACGCGAGCGGCAGGTTCTGCGAAGCGATGCCCAGGGATCGGGTAGTGAATGTATGTAAGCGCGATCTGGGTCGGATATCGCTCTCTCACCGTCTCGATGGTGCCGTGGAACGACGCGCAGAACGGACATTCGAAGTCGGCGAACTCGATCAATTGCACCGGCGCGTCGGGCGAGCCCAGCGTCACGCCCCGACGCAGATGAGCCCGCCAGTCGTCGATATAAACCGGCTTCTGTGTTGCAGCCTGCGGCGACGTCGTCGCCGGTGAGAACAGTTCCCGACGCAGAACCAGGCCCGTTGTAATCAGCGCACAGGTCACCAGCACCACGGTGAGGACGGCGTCCCAGCGCGCTTTATTGTTTGTTTCCATGGAGGGGCACTGGTAGTCGATTACCACTGCCGGGAAAAGCTGCCGCTTACGTCGTCGACGCTAACTACTTGATGCGCTGTTGAATGCAGTCCGCGCCTGTCCTGGTCGGACTTTGGAAATTTGATGAGCTACGCCGCGCGCAGCGTGTCGACGCTGACTCGCACCGTCAACGTATGCGACCCACCCCCAAGTATCACTCCGCGAAGTGGCGACACATCGCCAAAATCCCGTCCCCACGCGATCGCGATGTGATCGAGCCCCGCCCGCACACCGTTGGTCGGATCGAACTCGACCCAGCCGATCGGCGGGCAGAACACGGAAACCCACGCATGCGATGCATCCGCTCCAACGAGTTGAGGAGCGCCCGTGCGAGGGGTGGTGCGCAAATATCCGCTGACATATCGAGCGGCGAGACCGCGGGCGCGGAGGCAGGCGATCATGAGGTGGGCGTAGTCCTGGCACACGCCGCGTTTGTCTTTCAGCACTTGTAACAGCGGAGTGGAGATATCGGTGACGCCGGGGGTGTATTTCATGTCCCGGTGCAACTTCATCATGAGCGCATGCGCCGCCTCGACCAGCGGGCGACCGGCGGGAAAGCAATCGCTGGCGTATTCCGTGAACGCCTGCTTGATGCGCACATAGGGAGATTCCACTCGATAGCGCAAGGCTTCGAGGTGATCGTCGCCGGGTGGGCGACCGGCGTAGAGGACGCGATTGCGCGCTCGTTCCCAAGACTCGCTCTTGGGAGAGCCGGCCTGCCGCTCGCGTACCTCGACCTTCATCTCACTGACGACGGACAGTTGCTGATGCGGACGATTGAACTCCAGCCGCTGTAACGGATTGCCGAAGGCATCGACCGCTTCGAGTCGCTCGGTAGGCTCCGGCGAAATCCGGATGGACTGTTCGCTGCACGCCTGATGTTCCATCGGGCGCGGCACGAGATGCAGCAGGTGATGGGCATGCACGACTTCGGCGCTGTATTGATACAGCGTCTCGTGTCGCACGCGGTAGGCAGCGACAGTCGTCATGCAGTCACCGAGTGCAAGTCGAGATCGGTATGCGAGAAATGCCGCATCGATAGCCGATCGGAAAGCAGCAGCGACGCTTCCGCGACACTCGACAACTTGCGTGAGAACACTTGTCGCGCAGCATCGGCGTTGTAGCCTCGGCCTTCCAGCGCGCCGAAATCGGTTTCGATCACATCGGTGACGGCGTGCTGGAAAGAATCGGAGGCCAGCTCGTCGGCCGATTCGCTCAGCTGCAGCGTCACGGCGCCAATCTCCTGCGCCAGAAACGCGATCGAGCGTGGATTCTTTGGATCGCGAACGAGGAGCTGCAACAGCGGCGTCAGCCGTGGCCGGTCGAGGTAACGCGTACGATAGGCGATCGTGCCGCTGGTGATGTCGAGGATCCATTCCAGCTCGCCCTGAGTCGGCGACGCCTCCGCCAATCGCCGCGACAGCATGGATGCACGACAAGAAACCCGCTCCACACGTCGACCCAGCATCATCAAGCGCCAGGCATCGTCCTGAATCATGTCGTCATGCGCGAGGCCGGACAACGCGGCACACGACAAAGTCAGGCGATCCAATGTTTCTCTCGCGTCGCTATTACTCGAAGCGGCATCGTGATACTGCCGCTGCACGACGCCGATGGCACGCCAATGTTCGGACGACAGGCGGCCTCGCGCCTGGGTGGCCGACCACTGCAAACGCTGCAGATCGCAAGCGATCCCCAGCTGATGCTGCGAGTCGAACAAGCTCGCCGCCGGGTCTGTATCTTCGTCGGTGACACCGAGATGCCGGCAAGTATCAACGGCTCGTGGCCACACCTCGGACCGGCGCTCCAGCGCCAGCGTCCCGCGCAACAAACGAATCTTGTCCTCGCAGCGAATGACGTAACGACCGAGCCAGTAAAGATTCTCACCAACGCGCGAAGGCAGGCTCTCACTGCGAGGCCGGCTGCGAGGTGCGAACTCCACGACCGGAGTATCAGCGCCCTCCTCCGAGCCAAGCACCCATACATCTTTGCTGCCGCCACCGCGCTGAGTCGACACCACATCGGCATAGACATCGGACGCGATGCGCGCCATCCCACCCGGGATGACATGAAAGCCATCCGGCCCAGCGATGGCATAAACACGCAGCGACAACGCGCGCCCCGCCAGCCCCGCACCACGCCACACGGGCGTTTGCGACAGCGCGAGCCGTTCCTGTGCGACATACGCATACGGCCGTGCCCGCAGGCGCCGAATCAACTTGGCGCGAGCATCGCGAGTGAGATCACGACCGAACACAGGCTCGAACTTTTGATTCGGGAACGTCGGCTTGATGACCAGTCGGTCGAGGCCTTCGAGCACTTCTTCCAATGCCGGCCGCTCGCCGCACCACCAGGTCGCAACCGAAGGCAACTCCAATGTTTCGCCGAGCAGCCATTCGCAAATCGAAGGCAGAAAACCCAACCACGCCGCCGATTCGATGACGCCGCTGCCAAGCGCATTGCCCAACACCACGCGCCCCGCGCGCACGACTTTCAACAGCCCTGGCACACCCAGCGCCGAGTCGGCACGCAACTCCGCCGGATCGCAAAAGTCGTCGTCCAATCGACGCAGCACCGCGTGCACGCGCTTCAAACCGCTTAATGTTTTCAAATAGAGCGTGTCGTCGCGCACAGTGAGATCGGAGCCCTCGACCAGCGAGAACCCCAACTGGCGCGCGAGATAGGCATGCTCGAAATAGGTTTCGTTGAACGGGCCGGGCGTCAGCACCACGGCCAGCGGCGTCTCACCCTCTTCGACATTCGCCAGCAGACCATCGCGCAGCGAGGAGAATGCGCCGCTGAGCGGTCGAACATTGATGTCATCCAGCAGATCCGCGAACACGCGCGACACGATGCGCCGGTTTTCCAGCGCATAGCCAGGGCCGGACGGCGTCTGGGTGCGATCGCTGAGCACCCACCATCGCCCATCCGGAGAACGCGCCAGGTCGGCGGCATACATATATAGCCAGCGACCACCGCGAGGCACGGCGCCATGACATGGCCACAAATAGTTGGGATGTCCGAAGGCGACTTCCGCCGGCGCGATACCTTCTTTCAGCAAGCGCTGCGGACCATACAAATCGCCGAGCAGCGCATCGAACATCCGGGCGCGCTGAATCACGCCCTTTTCGATCGTCTGCCATTCCTGCGCCGACACGATCACCGGCAACATGTCGAGCGTCCACAAGCGGTCCCGACCTTGCGGGTCGGCATACACGTTGTATGTAACGCCGTTCTCGACGATCAGCCGGCGCGCCAGCTCGGCGCCACGACGTACCGTGTCCGGACCGGCCTG
>JBEVKA010000164.1:0-4038 GCA_040509855.1 Steroidobacter sp. | reverse complement strand
CTGAGGGCCTACTGGTCCGCACGCAACCAATTCCTCGCGGCCGGCCGCAACGTTCACCCGAACTCGGACGTGCGCGAAATGCTGGCGCAGGTGCGCGATCCGCTGTTGAGCGTGCTTCATATCAGTCCAGATTTCCGCCCTGCGTATGATCCTTTGCTGCGCATGGCGGCGGCCTTGAGCCAGGTCGATCGTCACGCCGCTCGCTCCCTGCTCGGTGAGCTGCAGCAAACACAACCGCGACGGCCGGAAGCAAGTGAACTTCTGCGTGAGATCCCGGCGGATTAGTTTTGCTACTCTTCGCGCTCCCTCACAAACCTGGCCGAGGAGCCACAATGAAAAAGATCGCAGTCGTCGTGATGGCCGCCGCTTGCCTCACCACCGGCATCGGTATCGGTTATGCCGCCAAGGCCAAGGGTCCCGGGATGGCGCTCATCACCGGCAAATCTCCGAAGGAAGCCGGCATCGCCACGTTGAAGGAAGCAGAGCGGCTGGCGGAAGGCGGTACCTGGGAGACAATCGCGATCGCCCGCGTGTACTACCTCTCCGGCGACAAGGCCACCGGTCAGGCGATGTTCGATAAAGTGCTGAGTGGCAAATCCGAGGGCGGCGACTGGTTCCGCATCGCGCGCGTTTACGTAGAAGCCGGCGAGAACGCCAAGGCCGAAACATTGTTCCTTCGCGCATTGGCCGCCGAGCCGAAGGACGACAGCGGCCAGGCCGAAGTCGGCGCGTGGTACATCCGCACTGGCCAGCGTGAGAAGGGAGAGGAACTGCTCACGAAGGCTTTCGCCCGCAACTCGGATGAGTTCTGGCACTACGTGCGCGCCGGCGAGGCGTTCATGGGCGTGCCGGCGCGATAAGTCTCGATCGTCTCGTTGCGAGGGCCGGACGAGAAATCCTCCGGCCCTTTGTCATCGCGAACGGCACATCTCCAGGAACCGTTTGCGGAAATCACGCTCCAGCACCATCGGAATGCCGCCCTCCCAATCGTCGTTGCCTTCGATGATGGTCGGCCCGTCCGGCGTGATCGCGACATCCCAACCGATGGAATGAATCTCCGACAAGTATCCGTGCAACCGCGTCGCCAGCGCGACTGCTTCGGTGAAGTATGGAATCTTGAAACCCTGCAACTCGATGCCGCTGTCCGGATGACGCCGCATGCGACCGCCATAGCCGGGTTTATAAAATCCTTCACCGCGTAGCTCGCCACGCGCCGGATCGATGCCGACGATCAATCCGCCGGCGGCCCAGTTATCGACGCTCTTTCCTTTGGTGCCGACACGCATCGCCGCCGCGAACAGTTCGACGGCCGCGCCTCTGGCGAATGTGACCAAACGAATCGTGTTCACCGAGCCGGGATGCAGCGCGCTCATGCCTTCGTGCTGGCGAATCCGTTCCTGCAACAGGTAACGATCGTCCAGGCGATTCCGCAGCTCCGACACACTGATTCGCGCGTCTCGCACAAAGAGCGAGCCCGCATCGATGCGCAACGGGAAAGCGCCATCGCCTTGAATGCCGCCGAGCTTTTTGCAGAAGCCGTCCAATGTCACCTCGGCTCGGTCGATGATCGAACGCAGCGGCACCGTGACATTCGTGTCCAGCCAGGTCACTCGATCGGCATCCAGCAACGCGAGGCTGCGCGGCGTCGCTATTCCCAGGCTGCCGACGAATTGTGAGAAGACGAACTTGTCCCGCAGCACGCACACATAGTTGTATGGCGCGCGACCGATGCGCAGGTTGTGAGTGTTCCGAATGCGACGGAATTTGCGATACGGCAGCAGTTCCTGGCGCCGGTCGACCGACTTCCGGTCGAGGCCATACACATAGTAGTAGTTGTTGATCTCGCCACTGCGCACCAGCCACCACAGCAGCTCCATCAGCACGCGCGGCTTGCTCTTGGTGGGCTCGTCGGGATAGTAGGATTGGGACAGCCGTTGATCGGTGGTCAAGTCCCAAATGCGACGCGCGGCCTTCATGGATCCCCGGCCGGCTCTCGCCAACTGACGGCTCATCGTCGAGGCATTCATCGTGCCCGTTCCCCCTGTCGGCCATCGCACCCCTGCGCCGTACAAACAATCGAGCGCGAACAAACGTTCCTAGGGATAAATCGGCAGGGAGATGGAGCGGGCGACGGGTCTCGAACCCGCGACCTCAAGTTTGGGAAACTTGTGCTCTACCAACTGAGCTACACCCGCGTCCTGGGACGATTCTATGGCGGCAACCGAGCCCCGCACAATGGGCCGGGTATACTGCACGCCCTTTCGATGACCCGCGGGCGTTCAGCCGGCGGCACCTGGGTGTCCACATTGGGTTCGAGATTCGATTTACGTGACCTTGAGCTGTTCGTCGCGGTTGCCGATGCCGGCAGCATCGCCCGGGCGGCGGAGCGGTCGCATACCGTGGCTTCCGCGGTCAGCAAGCGGATTTCCGATCTGGAGGACGGCCTGGGCTGCGCGCTTCTACTGCGTGGCGCGAAAGGTGTGGAGCTGACCGCCGCCGGCAATGCCTTGCTGGCAAGAGCCCGGGTGCTCTTGCATCAGGCGGCCCAGCTGGATGATGAGATGCGTCGGCATGCGTCGGGCTCGCGCGGCTATGTGCGAATGTTTGCGAACATTTCCGCCATCGTCGAATTCCTGCCGGACGCGCTCGCGTCATTCGCGCAACAACATCCGGACATCCATGTGCATCTCGAAGAGCACATCAGCTCCGACGTCGCCACCGCAGTCGCCGACAATTCGGCGGACTTAGGCATCGTCAGCGAGTTGCCGGCGATCGACGGCTTGACCACTGTGCCGTTCCGCAAGGACGACCTGGTCGTGGTGTTGAAGCCGGATCATCCGCTCGCGTCCCGACAGTCGGTCGCGTTCGCCGACCTGGTGGACGAGCCGTTCGTCGGTCTGCATGCGGGCAGCTCGTTGAATCGCCTGCTGGCGCGCGCCGCCATGGAGATCAATCACACGGTCAACTGGCGAGTGCATGTCACGAGCTTCGATGCGGCGTGCGCCATGGTGGCGGCTGGGTTGGGCGTCGGCGTGGTGCCGAAGGCGGCCACGACTGCATACATCCGATCATTGTCGTTGGCCTCGTTGACGCTGACGGATGACTGGGCGCATCGACAACTATTTCTTTGTGTTCGCAGCGGCGCGCCCCTGCACTCCGCCGCCAAACTGCTGTTCGACCACTTGCAGAACGTAGCGTCCAAAGGGCCTCGGCCGCTGTCGGCCCGACCAGAAGTCTCGAAGAAATGACCGAAGACCAGTCCAGCGACGCCGGCGGCGCGCCGCCTCAGCACCGCGCGGTGCGCAGTTTCGTGATTCGTGGCGGCCGGGCGACGGTTGCTCAGCAACGTGCGCTCGATGAGCTGTGGCCGCGCTACGGCGTCGAACTCACTTCGAATCCTCTCGATCTGAATCAAATGTTTGCTCGCTCCGCGCCGCGCATGATCGAGATCGGCTTCGGCGCCGGCGAAGCATTACTGCACTTCGCGCAGAAGCATCCCGAGGTGGATTGTATCGGGATCGAAGTTCACAAGCCGGGCGTGGGGCATTTGTTGCTCGGCGCGGAGGCGGCCGGGCTGCAGAACCTGCGCGTGATCTGTCACGACGCCGTCGAAGTGTTACAACAACAGCTGGCGCCCGGATCGGTCGAGTTGATTCACATTTTCTTTCCCGACCCGTGGCCGAAGAAGCGGCATCACAAACGTCGGTTGATTCAACCTGCACTGGTCGAATTGCTCGCGCGCGTGCTGGCACCAAACGGTACATTGCGCCTGGCGACCGATTGGGAGCACTACGCCATGCACATGCGCGAAGTCATCGACGCCAGTGTTTCTTTCATCAACGAATCGGCAACAGGCTTTGCTCCTCGCAACGAGGAACGCCCGCTGACTCGTTTCGAACGCCGCGGGCATCGGCTGGGGCACGGCGGCGTAGACCACGCACTCGATGATTCTGATGCCCCCGGGCGGATCGAGCGTCACCCGCGCTTCGCCGGCCAGCCGCAGCAGGCGGCGATGGCCGGGGAGGAGATCGCCGAGCA
>JBEVKA010000163.1:0-5052 GCA_040509855.1 Steroidobacter sp. | reverse complement strand
TGGCGCCTCTGTTGCGGCCGACGCGGAGAACGAAGCCGCGCTCGCGCAGCCCGAACTCGAAGGCGAGAATGACGTCGAAGACGAGACGGCTCCGGAGGAGCCTGCTCAACCTGAAGACGCTGCCGTGGAAGGTGCGTTGGCGGAAGCTGAAGCGACCGCCGTGGCGCTCGGTGTCGGTGACGTAACCGTGCCGCCGGTGGAAGCGCTGAACGGCGATGTCGCGGAGCCAGTCGTCGTCATCGACGATCCTGAACACGAAGCCGCCGAAGTCTCGGTTGCGGACGGCGTGGAACCTGAACCGGTCATGGTCGCGTTCGACTCGGTCAGCGAAACGCCGGAGACGCCCGCTGACGAGGCGCAGGGCGATGACCAAGCGATCATCGTCGCTAGTGTCGACTCTGCGGAAGTCGCGGATGAAACATTCGCGGCGGTCCAGGAAACATCGGACGAGCCGGCGCAGGAGCCTTCGCCCATTGCGGAGATCGAGCAGAGCGAGGGCGTGCCGCGCGAATCGACGGTCGAAGAACACGTGGTCGAGGAACATGTCGTTCCCGAACACGTGGTGGAAGAGAACGTCGTTCCCGAGCATGTCGTCGAGCAAACCACCGACGAGCCCGTGGCATCCGCCGACACGGCGATCGACGATGCAAGTGTGGCAACGGATGAACCGTCGAGCGCGCAGCATGACGAGCTGTCCGCTGGCGACGACAGTGTGACCGAGTCCTCCAGCGAGGCCGACAATTCGGACGCGGAACCATCGAGATGAACGAACACGACCTCAAGTACATCATCGAAGCGACGCTGCTGGCCGCCGGTAAGCCGGTGCCGACCCAGCAACTGCTGGATTTGTTCGACGAGCGCGAGCGCCCCACACCCGAGGTGCTGAATGCAGCGCTCGGTATGCTTGCCGCCGATTATGAAAGTCGCGGCATCGAACTCGTGGAAGTCGCCAGCGGCTGGCGCGTGCAAGTGCGCCCGCGTTTCGGCGAAATCGTTTCCCGCCTGTGGACGGAGCGTCCATCCAAGTATTCGCGCGCGCTGTTGGAAACATTGGCGCTCATCGCGTATCGCCAGCCGATCACCCGCAGCGAAATCGAAGAAATCCGCGGCGTGTCGATCAGCTCCACCATCATGCGCACCCTGCAGGAGCGCAATTGGATACGCACCGTCGGCCACCGCGAAGTCCCGGGCCGCCCGGAACTACTCGGCACCACGCGCGAGTTCCTCGACTACTTCGGCCTGAAGAGCCTGGATCAGCTGCCTACCCTGGCCGAGCTCAAGGACGTCGAAACCATCGGTGTGCAGCTCGAACTGCCGGCCGATCAAGCTCCCGCAGCCGAAGGCGACGCCTCAGCAGAAGCCACCGGCGAGGAAGTCGTCGCGAGCGCCGAAGCTGAGGAAGTTGCCGCGGACAGCGAGCCGCAGGAGAGCGATGAGGCCGAGGAGCGGGAAGAAACGTCCGCCGAAACCGGCGACGCCGCGAGCGACGACTCCGAGCTTTCCGCCGACGCCGAAGATGGCGACGAAGATTCGGATGTGTCGCCGACCATGGTGGCGTCCGACGAAGACGACGAGCACAGTCGCATCGGCGAGCCACCGCGCGAAGATTGACGGTTGCCGGCGGAGCGGACGGGACTCGACCCGCGATCTCCGCTGCGAACCGATGCCCGATTCATTGCCCGGCGCCCCGGCCGGGCCGATTACGCGCTCACCCTTGAGCGGATCCACAAACAAAACAATGTCCGAACGTCTCCACAAGCTTCTCGCCCAGCACGGTCTCGGTTCGCGTCGCGAATTGGAGAAATGGATGCTCGAGGGACGCGTCATTCTCAACGGTCGGCCGGCGCAGCCGGGCGATCGTTACAACCCGGGTGACCGCGTCAGCATCGACGGGCGCGATGTGTCTTCGCGTCTGCATATTTTCGCCGTACCCAAAGTCATTCTGTATCACAAGCCGCAAGGGCAACCGATCACCCCCGGCGATCCCGGTGAAGAGGGCGAGGTTCCGGACAAGTCCGTGATGGAGTCGCTCCCATCCCTGCGCGGTTCGCGCTGGCTGGTCGTGAACACCACGCAGGCGGGCGACAGTGGCTTGATGCTGCTTACGAGCGATGGCAGGCTCGCCGATGCCCTGCGTCGCCGTGCCGAAACCACGCCGGCCGCATACGTTGCTCGCGTGCTGGTGCCGACGCCCGACTACGACGTCGAGTCCATTCCTCGCGTGGTCCAATACGACAACGAAACGATCGAGTTCGAAAGCATCGAGCCGGCGGGTGGCGAGGGCACCAATCGTTGGTTTCGCGTCGAGTCGCATCGCTCGCATCGACGTGCCGCCGTTCGAGCGCTGTTCGACAGTCGCGGTTTGAAAGTCAGTCGCGTGATTCAAGTGAAATTCGGCGACTTCGAGCTGCCTCGCGACCTGCCTCGCGGCAAGCATCGCGAGTTGTCGGATAAGGAAGTCGCCGCGTTGTATGCGAGCGTGGAGCTGTCGATCCCGACGGCTCCGCCCAAGCCAGAGAGAGAAGGTCGATCCCAGCGTCCGAAGCGCCGCCCGGCGCCGGACCGGCGCAAGAAGCCGAAGCGCAGGTAACTGCGCCTAACGCTGGCTGCGAGCACACAAATCGCAGCCAGCGCGATCAGGCGAGAATCTCTGCTGCTGATTCTTCGACCACAGCACGCCGAACGGATCGCGCAGTTGACCGTAACGTGCGCCCCAGAACATATCCTGCAGCGGCAGCACGATAGTTGCGCCTGCGTCGACGGCACGCTGCCACCACGTATCGATGTCCTTCACCTGCAGGGTCAGGTTGTAGCCCTGCGGCTTTTCCGCCGGACAGCCATGCTCGGGATACGAGTCGCTCAGCATCAGCGACGAGCCGTTCACATACAAATGAATGTGCATGGTGCGGCCCGATTCATCCACCGGGTGACGAAACACTTCCCTGGCCCCGAACGCCTTCACATAGAAATCCGACGCCTTGCTGGCGCCCTCGAGCGACAGGTAGGTCACCAGGCCGCCGAGGACTTCGGGCATCGGGGGATATTGCTGTTCGGGTGCTGCGCTCATTGCCGTGCTCCTGTGAGTTTCCACTTGGATTTCTGGGGTGCGCGAATCTCGCGTCTCGCTCCAAGGACGCAACACCCTAACGCGTGCCGACACTCACATGAAAAAGATTGGCGCTTCGAGCGATTGTTGCAACAACCGGCGAGGTTATTGGCAATCGATGGTCTGACCTTGCACGCCCTTGCTGTCCGGGCCGAGCAGGAACAAGTAGGGCGCGACGATGCTGTCGGCCTCCGGCAGCGTGCTGCGATCTTCGGCCGGATAGGCCTGCAGGCGCATGTTGGTTTTCACCTTGCCGGGATTGATGCTGTTCACGCGCATCGCCGGTTGCGTCTCCAGTTCCTGCGCCAGCATGTGCATGAGTCCGTCCGTGGCCCACTTCGATACCAGATATCCGCCCCAGAACGGCCGAGGCCTCGGCACCACACCGCTCGAAGTGAAGAGGATGACGGGGTCGGCGGAGCGCTTCAGCAGCGAGAAGCAGCTCTTGGTCAGAATGAATGGGATGTTGACGTTGACGTGGATGGTGCGCATCCACTTCGCCACGTCGTGATGCTCGATCGGCGCGCGCTCGCCGAGCATGCCGGCGTTGTGGAGCAGGCCGTCCAGGCGGCCGAATTCTTTCTCGAGCGCGGCCACCAATTGTTCGTATTCCTCGGGGCCGGCTTTTTCGAAGTCCAGCGGCAGGATGGAAGGGCGTGCGTGCCCTGCGTTCACGATGGTGTCGTAGACGGCTTCGAGCCTGCGAACGCTGCGGCCGTGGAGCACGACCTGCGCGCCGTGCGCGGCGGCGGCGAGTGCGACTGCCTTTCCAATGCCATCACTGGCGCCGGTAATGAGGATGACGCGGCCTTGCAACGCGTCCTTGGTGGGTTGGTATTGGCGAGGGTCGAGCATGGTGATGAGGTTATGTTGTGTATTCGAATCAAACTTTTCGCGCCGCGCGCCAGGCCGTCCAGGGCTTTTCCACCGGGCCCAGCTCGATGCGTTGGCTCGCGACATCGTAGTTGTGAGCGGCGACTCGGTCGAGCAGCTTCCGATGCAGCGCTGCGAGCACGAGCACCGGGCGAAGGTGGGCGTGAATGCCGCGGGTGGGGACGTCGAGTTCCGTGATGGCCAGGTCGCGAAATACTTTCAGAGCCTCTCTGAGCTTGGGCTCGATCTCGCGAGCGCGCAGGTGCTCGGGCTTGAGTTCATGCTCGTCGAGCGCATCGAGCGGCAAATAAACATTGCCGTCGTAGGCATCCTGTCTCAGGTCGCGCAGCATCTCCGCCAACCGGATGCCCACGCCCAGTTTGTTTGCAATCGCTCGCGACGATTCATCGAGAGCATCCGGTGCGGCGAGTTGCGAAGCGACTAGCTCTTGCAGCGCGCCGCCGCTGCGCGCGCAATAGGCTCGCAGTTCCTGATGGTTGTTGAACGTCATGCGCGCCAAATCCATATCCGCCGCAGCGAGCACTTCGTGGAGTTTGGTGAACACCGAGCGTTCGCCGCGCCACTGCTCGTGGAGCAGTCGGGTCGCGGGATGTTGGGGATTGCCGTTCACCAGGCGATCGGTTTCCGCTCGCCACCAGGTCATGCGAGTGTGGGCCACATCGTGACTGGCGCTGCGCGAGGACTCGCGAATCTCGGCTTCGATGACATACAACGCGAGCACGGAATCGCGACGGTCCTCGGGTGTGTACAGCAGCGCGAAGTATCGCAGCGAGCCGGGCGGGGCGGCGCGATTAATCATCGAGTCGTCGAGGTCGGTCATGATCCGTTGGTAGTCGAGCCGGAATCGTCGCCCGCAGACGGTGGAATCTTTCGCTCGCCGTTCTCCATCGGTTCACGCGCCAGCTTGTCGATCGGCTCCAGTTGCTCGATCTCCCGATCCGGCCGCACGCCGAGTTCGGTGAACTTCCGCGCGCCAGGCAACACTTGTCGCTCCAGCGAGCCGACCGCAGAGTTGTAATGATCGACGCTGTTGCTGAGATTGCGGCCCAGCT
>JBEVKA010000162.1:0-3332 GCA_040509855.1 Steroidobacter sp. | reverse complement strand
CCCGCCGAATCATCCTAAGTCGAAAAATACGAAAGTACAAGAAACTTTCATTTACTTTCGCTTGTTGATAGATCGCTACAAAACTTTCGTTTATGATTAAAGCGAAAGTCAGCAACGAAGCTCACGGGGCAGTCATGTCCAACACTCGAATGCCACTCACCGGCGAGACCGCCGGCCTCGCCATGCCCGAACGAAGGCGCCAGATCCGCGCCCTCATCCAGCAAAACACTCAAGGATCGGTCGCCGATCTGGCAACTCGCTTCGGTGTCTCCGCCGTGACGATTCGCACCGATCTCGCGGCGCTCGAACACATGGGCGCGGTGGTGCGCACCCATGGTGGCGCCCTGCCTCGCAGCGACAGCGACGAGATTCCGATCGACGTCAAACAAACATTGAATCGCGCCGAGAAAGTTCGCATCGCCACCGCCGCGCTCGAATTGATTCGCGGTGGCGAAACCATCGTGCTGGATTCGGGCACGACCACCGCTGAAATCGCTAAACAGCTGCGCACGCTGAAGGTGCCGTCGATCAACGTCATCACCAATGCGCTGAACATCGCCGTGCTGCTAGCGAATTCACCGCACGTGAACGTCATCATGCCCGGCGGCATCCTGCGTCAGAAATCCTGGTCGCTGTCCGGGCCGCAGGCCGAGCAGGCCTTGAGCACGTTGCAGGCTGATGTTTTGTTTCTAGGCGTCGACAGTCTCGATCCGGAGATCGGGCTGATGACACCGTATCCGCTCGAAGCTCAGTTGAACGCACAGATGATTCGCATCGCGCGGCAGGTCGTGGCCGTGACGGATTCGTCGAAACTCCTGCGGCGAAATCTGTCCGTGATCGCACCGGTGGATCAGGTCGATGTGCTCATCACCGACCATCGGGCTGACTCGGGCTGCATCGAAGCGATCCGCGCCAAGGGCGTGGAAGTGCGGCTGGTTTAGATGTGACTGCGGCGACGCTCATTTGCGAGGCGATTCGTCAGCGTCGCAAGCTCGCTTTCGACTACAGCGGCTTGCGACGCGTCGTCACGCCATACTGTTACGGAGTGTCGACGCGCGATTCGGAAGTACTGCGAGCCATCCAGGTTGGCGGGCAGAGCAGCTCACGCAAATATGGGATCGGCAAACTCTGGACCGTGAGCGAGATGTCGCGGCTCGAAGTGCTGCAGGAAGGCTTCGCGCCCAACGATCCGAACTACAATCCCAACGACAGCGCGATGAAGCGCGTGATCTGTCGCATCGACTAGGCTCGCGTCGCCAGTACACCGTCGCCGTGCAGCTTCACTTTGAAACCGCTGCGCTTGAGACGACCCGCGACTTCATTGGGCACGTCGCGTCCGGTGGTGAGCTTGTTCGGCGTGCCGGTGTAATGAAACATTCTGCCGCCGCGCTTCAACACGCGAGCCAGCTGATCGTAGAACACTTGCGAATACAGCTCGCCGGCGATGCCAAAACGCGGCGGGTCGTGCAGAATCGCATCGAAGGACGCATCCGGCAGCTCGGCAATTCGTTCGGCCACGTCACCTTCAGTGAGCGTTAGCGCGCCACCCGGCGCCGGCGACCACGGATTGAGACCACGCAACCAGATCACATCAGGATTCTTCTCGAAAGAAACGATGCGCGCCGCGCCGAGGCTCGAGCACCAGGCGGCGAAATAACCGAGCCCGCCGCAAGTATCCAAGACCGCTTTGCCACGCGGCTCGATCAAGCGAACTTTGCTTTCCGCATCGGCGTAGGGAGAGACCTTTTCACTGACCAGCATCTTGATGCCGTCGATCTCGAACGTCGGTGTGCCCCACGGCGTCGGCACCAGCTTGATGAGCGCCGAGGTATAGCGTGACACCGGTTCGAACGACTCGCCCGACCAGTGATACACCGTGCGCTCCTTGCACTTCGTCATGTAAGGATAGCGTCGCCCCTGCCACTCCCAACCGGTCTCATCGAGCGCCACTTCCACCGTGGTTCGATCCAGATCGAGCGAACACGCGACCGATCTCGCACCAGCGCGCTGTGCCGCGAGCAGTTGATCGTGAACTTTCAAAGTCAGTAATGGCTCCATGAGCGCAATGATAATCGCCGGCGCGATTGCGCAACTGGCTTGCGCGCATCGCACTTCACTGAGTGCAGCGCTGTTGGAATTGCAGACGGCGAATGACTACATAACGCCGCAATTTACTTGTTTCACTGCTCTGTAGCGCTCACAACACAGCAGGCACGTTCGCGTCGACGACGCAAACTGTCGCCAAAAACCAGCGATTTCGCTGCTGTTGAGAAGAAAACGCCTACTGTCATGAAACGCGACAGTGGCGCTTCGCACGCCGCTGCGTACACTCGGTCCATCAGATGATTCTGTTGCATTCGTGTTCAACGGAAGTCGTCACAAACCCAGGGATGTGGGATGCGAATCGGCGCGGCTGGCAGCGCCGAAAACAAGAGATCTGGAGACAGGGAGCTGACAATGCGAAAAGTAGGTCTGTGGGCGGTGTGTGCGGGGTTGCTGTGGTCGACGGTCGCGTCGGCGGTGCCGGTCTACTACACCTACGGCTACTTCGGTGACGGAAGCAGCTACGACAATGGCGATGCGCCCTCGTTCAGGTTCACGATGGAGTACGACCTCGATCGTCAACCCACCTACATGAACTTCAACGGCGATCTGGTCACGCAGGCCGATCTGGGTCTGCACTCTGATCCCGCCGGGCCGTGGTACGGCTACTACCATCTCAACTATTTTCACGCGACGCTGGTCGGCACGTCCGAATGGCTGGACTTCGACCTCTCGGGTCCGAATCACTCCACCAGCTTCCGCCAGATCAGCGGCCCGCCGGGCCCGACACCCAGCGCGTACGAAGACGTGGTGCGCTGGGAATCGGGCAGCGACTATTACATCCAGCTGATCCGTTTCCCCGGCATTCTCGACGCGCCGATCGGCAGTTATTTTCCATTCGTCGCGGACATCAATCTCGGGCCGACCATGGCGTGCAACGCTCCGTGCGGCCAGAACCTGCACCTGCTCGCGGTCTCGGACACGCACTCGATTCCAGAGCCAGCGACGCTGGGCTTGCTGCTGCTGGGCGCGGGACTCGCGGTCGGCGTCAAACGTCGTCGAGCGCGCGAGAGCTGAGCGCTCTCGCGTCGCCCGCTTCCATCAAGGCATCTTCACTCGCATCGGCATCGGCAACGATGCCGTGCGACTCGGCATCGGCGCCCGATCCGGCGGCGCCAACCCAGTCACCAGCTCGCCGATCCGAACCGCGCTGCCGGTTTCGAAGCACTTGTTCGCCGCCACGCCAATCAGGATCGAATAAGCGCCGCCGAGCTCATCCGACGCCCGCT